>DATLVY010000028.1:0-28217 GCA_035576845.1 Candidatus Acidiferrum sp.
CCTCGATAGGGAAGTAACCGGCCAGTGCCATGGTGGCGTAACGGACGGGGCAGCAGTGGCCGTTGGAGAGTATCAAACGGTCGCGATCGGGCCAATCGGGCTCAAGTGGGCGGTGGTTTAACAGATGAAAATAAAAGGCGGTAAAAATATCGGCGAGGCCAAGCGGGCCGGCGGAGTGGCCGGAGCCAGCCGCGACCAGGCTATCAATAATCAGCTCGCGGACGCGGTTGGCTTTTGCTTCGAGATCGATAATGTGTTCGGATGTCAGTTCCATAATTTATGGCCTATATATAATGATTAAATCTGATACGTTGGATTCTAGCTTGCCGGTGTCGATGCCGTCGCCGGTTGCCTGAAAGAAGCTATATGCATCATCATTATCCAAAAGTGCGGGGATATCAAGGGCCAGATGCACTGCTTTTTCGGCGGTGGTGCGGTCGCCAATGGCGCCGGCCAGGCCGTAAAAGTCCCAACCATCAGAATCAAACGAAGCGATGATCGTGTCGTCGGTAATGCGAGGCACCGTGGCCAAAACCAACGCCTGGTTGCGGCCGCCTTTGCCGGTGCCGGTGACTTCCATGGTGGTCTCGCCGCCATATAAAATTACTTTGCCGGTTTGGGCTTGTGCCAGCAGCTCCTGGCCGATGGTCAGGGCGTTGCCTTGCAGACGGTCGGTTTGGATAATGGCTTCGATGCCTTGCGTGCTGGCGGCTTTTTGCATGGCTTGCAGGGCGGTTTGGTTGCTGAGGATCATCAGGTTGTGGACGTTTGCAAAATACTTATCGTCGGTTGCGCTTTCGGTAAAGTCGCTGTCGCTAAGCGCCACGTGATCTGTTAAATGGTACTTGCGTAAAACCTCGTGCACCGTATTGAGCGTGGTCGGGTCTTTAACGGTCGGCGCCGAGGCGATGACGCTGAGATCGTTGCCGGGCACATCCGAAAAAATCAGGCTGGCCACAGTGGCTGGATATAAATGCTTGGCCAGGCTGCCGCCTTTGACGCGCGAGAGGTGTTTGCGGATGACATTCATCTCTGAAATGGTGGCACCGGATTTGAGCAGCGCGTTATTAACCTCGCCCAGTTTTTGCAAATCCACCGATTGGGGCGCCTCAAACAACACCGAACCGCCGCCGCAAACGACCACCAGCACCAGATCTTTTTCGGTCAGGTTGGCCGTGGCTTCCAAAACGCTTTTGGTATAGTCGATATTAGCCTGCGTGGGCAGGGGATGGGTGCCTTTGGTGTAGTGCACTTTTGCAAAGTCGAATGAATCGTCCACCACGTCAATGTCAAAACCCGCTGTCAACCGCTCGCCCAGCGTATCCTCGACAATTTTCACAATCCCGGCCGAGCCTTTGCCAAAACCAATCAGAAAAATCCGCTCGAACTGCGCAAGGTTAAACTGCTGGTCCATAATGTGCAGCGAATCACCCTCGAGCCGGAAGTGCTTGCCCATCACTTTGCGCGGCTCAATCGCCGCAAAGGCCGCCTCGACCAATGATAAGACTAACTTTCGGCTCTCCGACGTCGCCAAGCTATCATAATTTTTGATAATATGAGCCACAAACCTACTATACCTTGCCAGCGGCCTAAGCTCAAAGGCAATTATCCCTTCACCCCATGCAGCATCAGGCGGAGTGCAACTTGGGGGCTCTGTAAGAGCCCCGGCGTGTAACGTGCGGAATGGGGTGAAGGGATAATTGCCAGGTCAAACCATTGACTTACCAAACCAGCGCGCGTAGTATCTAAAAAGTCGACTTACCAGGCTAACGCGAGTAAGTTGCACTTTTTTTATTGGCAAACAATCGGAGAAAAGAGGGAAACCTTGGTCGATGCTTTGGAAACGCGAGTGGCGAGCGTAACGGTAGCGCCAACTGCGCCGCACGAAACTCTGAGCGGGTACAAATTTCTGTTTTTGATTAATAGTTGGAACCACTGGGGCATGTATTCCCCCGAGAAGCTAACAGAGAAGTTACAGAAAGCGCTGGCCGACTATACGGCTTGCCATAACCTGCCCATGCCGGGCGAAGTGATAATTATCGAAGACAGGCCGCGCGGTATGGCTCGAATCCAGCTGGTTATTTACGAAGGCGAACGAGTTTTCAGAGAGATCACCGCGCAAGCGGCCGAGTGGGAAAGCTATTTAAGAGAACTTATTTGCTTGCCTGACTTTGGTAGATCTTTCTGTGGAGCCGGTTTTTACCGACTCGACTACGAAAACTACTGCCGGGTTTAGCAAAAAGCAATATGGCAGGCCGCCCATGCCCGAACTTCGGTTGTTTGCCATATTGCCTATAGGCTGCCTGCTATAACGCTAATCTGTCGGGCATATAATAGATTTTTTGTATATATTTAGATATAATAAGTATTATCTTTAGCAAGAACCTGCGAGCGCCTCGAGCGCTCGGCATGTTTGCTAAGACACATTTTGACCTTTGACATAGTTAGCGGCAGAACCGTTAGCTCCAAATTACAGTGAGGTTTTTTATGTCACTACAAGTTGGCGACCGTCTGCCTGAACTTGGCTACGAACTAGCCGAACTGATTCGGGAAGGCGGGCATGCCTTTGTCTACCGGGCGACACATCCGACCCTTACGCCAAAAGCGGTCAAGGTTCTGAAACCGGGTATGCGACCCGATATTGTGGAGGGATTCCTTCGCGAAGGGCAGCTGCTCGACAAGTTCGACCACCCGCACATCATTCGTGGTCACCACGTTTTGAAAATTGGGCCCGAACTAGTAATTGTCATGCAATACGCCGATGGCGGCTCGCTTGCTGATTTACTGGCAAAGCAGCGCATGCCTATCAATGATGTCATTAAGATGACGCGATCGATAGGCTACGCTATTGACTATGCGCACCGACAAGGTGTGCTTGTGCTTGATATCAATCCCGCGAACATTCTGCGCGTGGCTGGCAAGTGGGTTATTAGTGACTTTGGGATTGCAGTATACGACAGCCCTAATTTGCTGCTGCCCAGTGCGCATGGTACCCCTGGATACCTGGCGCCGGAGATTAGGTTGCGCAAACCGGTGAAGGCGAGTGATATATTCGCGCTCGGCTGTGTTGTGTACCAGGCCCTTTGCGGCCTGCCCGTCGATTTCGGTAGCGTCAAGGACCTGCTTGGCCCAGACCCGGCGCCGCGTTTGCCGCCTGACCCATCTGTGCCGGAGGCAGCGCGCGATGTGCTGGCTCAAGCACTCGAAAAAGACGCATCACAGCGGTTCGCCACTGCTTCAGAATTCGCTGAGGCCTTGCGCGTGGCTTTGGTTGGTCGCAAAAAAGTTGTCAAATCGTCGGCGCCTTTGCCATCAACCATCCAAGCCCAGCTTTTGCTGCATATCGGCGCAGCCGGTAGGCCGCGACAGTTTGCATTTAGCCCAGATGGCAAGTTGCTGCTGTGGACGGTTGGGCAAATGCTCTGCGGGCATAATCTTTTGACCCAGTTGTATCTGCAAGGAGGTTCGGGCAGGGGTATATATCTGAACGAAACTGTCGAGCAGATCGAATTTGCCGCCAGCAATCAGGCGTGGTTTGTAAGTGCCGGCAGGCTGCGGTCGATCCAACTTGACGCATTTGTAAGCGGCAAAGGGGATGATGTGGTTATGCCGTACGATGTAGTGAGGGTTAGCGAGCAAATCGGCCACTTTGCCCGCTCGGCGAACGACCTGGCCGTTACATCGCAAACAAGTCCAACCATCTGGCTGTACGCTTACCAAGGTAACACTGTTGGCCGGCTACGAGTCATGTATCGTATACCAGACGAACATGCAAGCATAACTGCGATTGCCTGGCAAGGTACGGATATCATCTTCAGCACGACTAGTGTGTACGAGGGAAGTGGCGTATATCGCTGGGTTGACGCACATTTGGCCGATTCGCATCCGTTAATTATTCCGCTGTCGAGTGGTTTTAAAGCTGCGCCTTTTGAAAAGCGGGTGGTGTTTGAACGGCTGGCTGTTGAGGGTGACCAGATTGCGGCGATGACCAAGGAGGAGATACACGTTTTTGGTAAACATCCGGCTATCATTCGGCCGGGTGGAACCCTGACAGACATGCTTTGGTTTCGGGAGTTTGTGTTGGTGGCAATACTTGATAGAAGCACCAACTTTTACCGTGTCGAATTGTACGACGCCGGTGGCGACTTGCGGTTCGAGTTCCCGCCCCAGCCCTACAAATCTGGTGGAGCTCAAGCAGTGTCGCTCGGCATCTATAAAGATGTTATAGCCTTTTCCGCAAAGACCGGCATTGACTTCTTTCGTGTTTCGTAAAGGTAGGTGGTGTTTGAGGAGCAGCGTAAGGCATAAGCCTGAGCGAGCTCCTCTTTTTTATTTTGTTGTATACAATGAAAGCATGAATACTGCGCTATCCGCTAAACTAAAAACCCTACCAACCTCGCCCGGCGTGTACTTCCACAAGTCCAAAGACGGCGAAATTATTTACGTGGGCAAAGCGGCGGTGCTGCGTAACCGGGTGCGGCAGTATTTTCAGGATAGCCGGCTGCGCGATGCCAAAACCGATGCGCTGGTGGCGGAGATTTGGGACACCGATTGGATGGTTACCGAATCGGAAATCGACGCGCTTTTCCTCGAGAGCGAAATGGTCAAGCGCTACAAACCGCGCTACAACATTTTGCTGCGCGACGACAAAAGCCAGATTTTCGTGCGGCTGAATATGAAAGATCCGTACCCGTACCTCAGCTATACTCGCCAGCCCGCTGATGACGGCGCCGAGTATTTTGGGCCATACTACAACGGTTTTGCCGTTAAAAAAGCGCTGCGCTATCTGCGCAAAATTTTTCCTTATTCGACGCACGAGACGATGCCGGCCAGGGTTTGCTTGCAGTACCATTTGGGTTTGTGCCCGGGGGTGGAAGAGCAAAAAATCAGCAGCCGCGACTACAAAGCCATTCTGCACCGGCTGATTATGTACCTAAAAGGCGAGCGCCAGCAGCTGGTAAAACAGCTGGAACGCGATATGGCGACTGCCGCCAAAAAGCACGAGTACGAACGCGCCGCCAAACTGCGCAACCAAATCCGCGATCTTAAAGAGCTGCAAAAACAGATTTTATTCAGCGACAAAGAATTTTTAGATATCAGCAAAGACCAGGCACTGGCTGGGCTGGCCGAGCTGCTGGGCCTGCCAAGCGTCCCGCGCCGCATCGAGGGCTACGACATCAGCCACATGCAAGGCACCAACACGGTGGCCAGCATGGTAGTTGCCAGCAATGGTGTGGCCGACAAAGCCGAGTACCGAAAGTTTAAGCTGCGCGTGCCCGGCAACGATGATTTTGCTCACATGCGCGAAGTAATCTCGCGCCGGTTTAGCGGTGACCACGCCGACTGGCCAAAACCAGACCTGTTGTTAATCGACGGCGGCAAAGGCCAGCTGAGCGCGGCGCTCGATGCCCTGGAAGCCAAAAACGTGCATATTCCGGTGATCGGGCTTGCCAAACGGCTGGAGGAAATTGTGGTGCATAAAACGCGGTCGAATGTATCGGTGGGACCCGACTCCGCGTCAGCCGCGAGTGGCGACAATTATTTTTCATCGCGAGTCCCCGAAGGGATGTCTGAGCAGGGAAAAATAATTGTTGACGAGGCTCGCGGTCAGGCTCATGGTCCTTACATCACCCAATCCGACGACTTCTACATCATCCTGCTGCCCCAAAATTCCCACATCGTCAAACTCCTTCAACGCATCCGCGACGAATCGCACCGCTTTGCCGTCAGCTACCACACCGTGCTCAAACGTCAGCGCCAAACCGCCAGCCAGCTCGATGATATCCCGGGCATCGGCCCAGTCACCCGCAAAAAACTTATCCGCGCATTTGGCAGCCTGCGAGGCGTCAAAGAAGCGCCTCTCGAGCAGCTTGCAGCCGTAATTGGCCGCGCAAAAGTTGAACTTTTAAAACCATACCTCACCCACTGACCGCACACCCCGGGCTCTTCCGGCCCTAATCTAGGCGTCAGCGCGAGAATATCGTACCATAATCCTACACCCTTGGTACTGCAGTAGGTACAAGGTTAGCAGTTTGAGAGAGGTCTGTGTATGAGATCACCGCTACCTGAGCTTTATATGGAACACTACGTAGAACGACCATTGCTGGAAACTCAGCTTTTTAGGCTTGGCCGGCAGTGTAGAACAATTGTCTTGCATGGCCTTCGAGGTTGTGGAAAGACGAGCGTCATGAAGAAGTACCTTCAAAGGCGTGCAAGTACGGCTAGGATCTATTGGGTGACGATGGGAGAAAACGGCCCAGATTATGGTAAGGCTTTGCAGCGTATGGAGGCTGAAGTGAATCATGCCCACCACATGCTGGAGCGGTGCCAGGACGAGTGGATGGTGGAACCTCGGAAGCGATTCTTGCGTTATCGCGAAGAACGGCTGCGGTCCAGCGGTGAGCCCGAGGGTGAGGATTTGCTTAAGTTACTCAAGATGCTACATATCGACACGGGTTGGATAATTGTATTTGACAATATCGATCGGCACTGTGTGGTGGATCCTCAGCTTATCAAGCTGGCGAGTGATTGCAAAGGGCTGATTATTATGACGACCCGAGACGCACTGTACCCCCAACAGGCGTGGGTAGAGGCCTCGATTGCCGTCGGGCCGATGGAAGAAGCGGAAGGATGTGCACTCCTGGAAAGACTGACGGACGACACTGATCTCGAAAGCGCTCGTGCAATCGTGCATGAGCTTGGTGGATACTGCGCATCGCTGGCTCTCGTGGGCAAATTGGTGCGATCGGAGCAGTCAAGCCTGGCTGCTTGGCAAAAAATATTAGCCGGTATCCATAAGGATGCACTGCTGTATTACAAGTCTTCCTGGTGGTTTAACCCTGTAGCTGTCCCGATAAGCATACTCGACGACCTCAAAGCTCTGAAGGTGTTAGACAGCGCAGCATATCAGTGGCTGAAAAGCTGGTCTGCGTCGAAGCCGGCTGCACTTGAAGCTTCAAGTTTTGCAAGTAAGGCGGGTGAAGAGATCGTTCAGGCTTTGAGCAGATTCTCGTTTATTGAGTACTTTGTGCGTGAGCAGCAAACCTATGCGCGCATCGCGCCGGTCGTTATGAGCGTTTTGTCGAGCGTGTTTTGCTGGCCATACTAATGCCGAGATTGATACAACAAGTGATACGCTCTAGGGTGTATCACTTTTCATATTTGCTGATTAGTGAGCCCAACGTAACCATAAGAGAGACTTGCCTTCGTTGTTCGCGGCGCCCTATACTGAGCTTGAGGTTCGTCTAAAAGTCGTTCTGTACATTACATCACATCGATGGGAGAAATATGGATCCAAACATCACACTCTTGCCGCTTGATGACGGCCGGTTCGTAGCTGTTAATACACGCGAAAGCGAACGAGTTGTTGTGCTCAATGCTCGCGCTGCCGATATGGTGAGGGCGGGCTTGGTTATCGAGGGCTCTACCGCATGCGAAGTATTGCAGCTGTTTGGGCTTCTGCCTGGTGGCGATCATTTTGTGGTTGCGCCAGTGCCTACCCTTACGGCCTGGCTAACCCTGACGACTCGCTGCCCTTTGCTCTGCGACGGCTGTTACATCGTGTCTAAGGCCAATGATGGAAGCGCCGTTATGTCTAGGGATACCCTGAAAGAGGTCATTGACACATTGGTCACGACCGCCGTCCAGCATAAATACGATCGCCTCTTGGTGAAATACGCCGGAGGTGAGGCGTTGACGGAGATGGGTCTTATAGAGTACGCGCATTACTACCTACTGGAGCGGTTAGCGGGCCTCGACATAACCCTGTCAGAGGTTGTGCTGACCAGCGGTGTTCCGCTGGTTCCCAAGCTCTACGACCCGCTTAACACACCAAAACGTGTGGCTACTCTCAAAAAACTTGGCGTGAATGTTACCGTTTCGTTGGATAGCCCAGTTGGTAGCCACCGTCAGCGGCCGCTCGTTAATGGGAACACCTCCTGGCACCATGCCATGGAAGCTATACGGGAGCTGATCAGGGCTGGTATAATGCCGTCGGTGAACTTTGTTTTGAACAAGCAAAACATTCATATTCATGAGGGATTGATAGAGGATATTTATCAAGTCATCAAGAATGAGATTTCTTTGTCGGTGAGTTTTTACCGTCCGAATGCGTTGTCTAGCGCGAGTGGTGCGGACGCCAGGCTGCGGTTTACCAATCAGGAGATTGTAGAGTGGTATCAGGAGCTATCCGATTTCTTACTCAAAGACGAAAAGTTCGGTGGTGAACCGCGCCTTCCCCGATACTCCATATATCGGAGCTTGTTTGAGAAAGCCGGCCCCGAAAGCGGAGGATATGCCTGTGGGGCTGGGAGCAGCCAGATCGTGTTCGATCCTAATGGTGGCATGCAAGCTTGCCAGATGAAAATTGGCCAGCCACCCGTTGCCAGGCTGGGCGCTCGGGATCCTCTGCGAGTACTGCGCCAAGTTGACTTCGCGCCGGTTGATGTCAGCAACAGGAGGGTTTGCGGCACCTGCCGCATTAACCGCTGGTGTGGGGCAGGCTGCCCCGTCGTTACCTACCAGCAGACGGGATGCAACGATGGCCCATCGCCGCTTTGCGAAGCCTACTTGCAGATAGCCGACATCGTGGTCAGGTTGGAGGCGGCGCGGCTAGTTCGTTACGCAGCCCCAATCGATATTGGGGACGGAGCCTTTATATGGTACCAAGATGCTAAAGAAGCCGCGCCGGTTTATAAGGAGTGTAAAGACTGTGGCCGCGTCGGGGATCCTGAGCCGATTCTGGGTCAGGTGGAGAAAATAGTGAATCGAAGGCCTCTATGTCCTGTGGGGTAAGGCCCCCCATGCAACGAACCTCATACAGGCCAGCGGCACATATCGTCGCTGGCCTTTTCCTGGGATAGGCTTGGCTGCTTTCGGGGGTATAGTATATACTTAGTAGCACGTATGAATACAACCTTGATTTCAGCTGTGGCCATTCTCTCCGGTGTCTTAATGGTGCTAGCAATTTTGCTACAGGCCCGTGGCGCGAGCCTCGGCGCTGGCTTTGGTGCCACTGGCGAACTCTACACCACGCGCCGCGGTACCGATAAAAGCCTATTTGAAGCGACAATCGTGCTAGCCGTTATTTTTGTCGGCTCGCTGCTGGTTAATGTAATAGTGGGGTAGCCCCAAGGCGCCGCAGCCAATGAGCGACTTCGAGGACATTCCAACACTGACTCGTCGTAGTGCCCTCCATGGCAAGCTGCGGTCTATCGAGGCTGCCAGCCTGAAGCATGCTCACCGGTTTTTGGTGCGTCGCTGGAAAAATCTTGAAGAAACCCGCAAACGTATTATTTGCTGGGTGTTATTTGTGCTGCTACTAAGTGGCTTGGCGGCGTTTCAGTCGATGCAAACCCGGGCGGCCTACCTGATTGACGGCCCCAGCCATGGCGGCACCTACAGCGAGGGTGTGCTCGGCGCGATTAATAGCTTGAACCCTATTTTTGCGGGCACGCAGGCGGAACTATCGGCATCGCACTTGCTGTTTGCCGGGCTGGTGACTCATGACGACCAAGGTGATGTGGTGGGGGATTTGGCTCAGAACTGGACCAGCGATGCCCAGGGCAAAACCTACACCGTGACGCTGCGCCCAAACGCCCGGTGGAGTGACGGAGTGCCCATTACCGCCGATGACGTGCTGTACACCTTTAATGTTATCCAAAACGCCGACACCCGCTCGCCACTTTACAATAGCTGGAGTAATATATCGGTCGAGAAAATTGACCCTCGCACCGTGCGTTTTGTTTTGCCCACGGCCTACGCGCCCTTTATGCAGTCGTTGACGGTGGGCATTTTGCCGTTGCACGTGCTGGGTAAACTCCAGCCAGCCGCGCTGCGCAATTACCAGTACAATCGTGACCCAACGGTTACGAGCGGCCCGTTTCGGTTCAAGGATATGCGTGCTTTGGATGATCTTAACTCGCATTACTTAGTTGATATGGCCGCCAACGCCGATTATTTTGGCGGGGCGCCGAACCTGGATAGTTTTCAGCTTTACACCTATGCCGACCAAGACCATTTGGTTGACGCTTACAAATCTGAGGAGGTGGCCGCTGTTGCCGGCCTAGATTCTGCCCATGTAGCCGAGATTAACCCCAAGCAAGCAACAAGTATTGCGTCGCCTTTATATGATGGCGTGTATGTTTTCTTAAATCTCGATCAGCCGGTTTTGCAGGACATTCGGGTACGGGAGGCGCTTGCCCTTGCTACCGATCAAAAGGCGATTCTGCAAGCTCTGGGCAGTAAAGCCCAGCCGACCATTGGGCCGCTGCTGCCGGGGCAACTAGGCTACGATCCGGGTTTGCATCAGGCCGCACCAAACCTGGCAGCTGCCAACCAACTGCTGACTGACGATGGCTGGGCCTTGAATGCCCAGGGTAAGCGCGCCAAAAACGGGCAGTTGCTGAGCCTGCAACTAATTACAGCCGACAGCGGCGATTACCCAACAGTCGCCCAGGTGCTGATGAGCCAATGGGGCAAGCTTGGCGTTAGTTTTGGCAATAACTCGCAGCTGGTGCGGCCCGAAGACATTCAGCAAAACTTTATTGAATCACGCTCATACTCTGTTTTGATTTACGACCTGGCGCTGGGCAGTGACCCAGATGTGTACGCCTATTGGGATTCGTCCCAGGCTAGCCCGCAAGGCTTTAACTTGTCGCAGTACCATTCGGCTCGTGTTGATGCCGAGCTGGAGAGCGCCCGCATCAGCCTTAATCCGGCCTTACGTGCTGCCAAATACCGCGCCTTTACCCAGCAGTGGCTGGCAGATGTGCCGGCTATCGCGCTGTATCAGCCAAACTTTAATTATGTGCAAACCAAAAGCGTTACCAGTTTTACGCCGTACCCTTTAATCCAAGCTACGGATCGTTACTATAACGTCATCCACTGGGCAGCGGGGATGCAAAAAGTGGTGCCGACGCTGTAGAAATTAAAAATCACTGCATCAGCTTATAGCTTGTGCAGTGATTCTTTGGGGTTAATCGAGACCGAGGGGTTGCGGGTTAAAGCGCGTATACAACCTCAGGACACCGTCCCGGAGCTCTTCTTTATACTCGAGCAGCCTAAGATCGTGTAGAGGGACCATCCCGTGAGCACAGACGATGCGCGTGAAGGTGACCCCGGAGGTTGCTGACAAATAACCATCTTTCACGAGGGTGTCCGTGACGACTTGTGCTACTCTCGGCATGAACGTGAGCTGGTCAAACCAGCCCTGAGTTTCTTGCGCTTCATCCGTCAGGGCTGCAACGCCCTCCAGGGCCATCATAGCTGCCCCAATCGCCAATTCACTAGTGCCGATTTGCTTCGCCTTTGCAATGAAGACATCGCGTTGTTGGTTCGTTAAACTCATAGTTTTAGCCCTTTCTTGGTACTAGGCCGCTCGGTCCGACCTCTATTTAACTATTTTAAAACTTTCTTTATATAATGTCAATACCTGTGTCAAACTGATTGACCGAGTTCAACTACTTATGCGTTTCTCATTGCGTTTTCTCTGTTAAAGCGCTATGATCGTATTATCCTGAGTCCGCGTAAGCGGACTGAAACCGAACAGTCCGAAGCCCGCAGGGCTGTTTGTTCGGTTAAGAGGAGACGTCGCGAAAAGCTGGAATTTTAACGTGAGTTAAATGGAAGCTGGCAGCGCACGCCGACGAGCGCGAGTGGCGAAATGGTAGACGCGTCAGCTTGAGGGGCTGGTGCCCGATTTAGGGCGTGGAAGTTCAAGTCTTCTCTCGCGCACCATAGAAAATGCCGGACCTTTTGGTCTGGCATTTTCTATTGGCTGCCGAGAGAAGGCTTGAACGTA
Source organism: Candidatus Acidiferrum sp. (assembly GCA_035576845.1). GTDB lineage: Bacteria > Patescibacteriota > Saccharimonadia > Saccharimonadales > EFPC-124 > DATLVY01. Next base: position 11,801 of record DATLVY010000028.1, read on the forward strand.
GTCGGTAACTGCCGGTGGCAGTTACCGGTGTCCTAGCTTGGCCGAGTGACGTTCCAGCTACGCTGGAACCAAGAACGAGCAAGAAATGACAAGTCTTCTCTCGCGCACCATGGAAAATGCCAGGTTTTTTGCCTGGCATTTTCCATGGGTTGTTGGAGAATAAATTTGTCTGGTTTTTAGTCTATGCAGATGAACTTACACAGCAAGACGTTTGAACCTTTACGACAACAGATTATCATGTTACAATTGTTTTCGATGTCTTGAATTGTCAAGACTCAGTACCTATGCATACCAAAGGAGGAAGTAGTATGCTCAAACTACTGGCTGTTGTTTTTTGGCCCGTATCGTATATTTATGGGCTCAATAGAAATATCAGCGGATTGCGTCGTTCTTGGCTTTCTCGTCCGAAGCAAAATGGTGTGGCGCTAGGCGACCCACGGCTTAAAGGCTGGAAAGTTGAGGTCACCCTCACGTTGACTATCCACATCGCTGTCATGCTGTCTGGACTGGTTGCTGGGTTGACCGCGAAGTATGCGGTGGCGACAATCCCGGCTACTGTAACGAGTCTCGGCGCAGTCTACCTGGTTGGATTGCTTGGATCGCTTGGCGCGCATTTGCCCAAGTCGGTCGGGTTGCCGTTAATTGTGGTCGTGCGCCAACGAAAACCTTCTGAAGAGTCGGAAGTGGGCTACTTCCCGGTTCCGTACTCTTATGAAGCGTGGCTCTTTTGCGATGTTGCCTTCTGGTGTATCGTCGCTTTGCTTGGCCGGGTGTTTTTTGCGGCTTTCTGACGGCGGTGGTGTACAAGAAATAAAGAGTCCCCAGTGTTACTGAGGGCTCTTTTTGTATGCCTCAACGCCATTCGAGAGCGGGTTAAACCTTCCGTATTCCACCCACACCTGCTATCATATAACCAGAAGCGTGATAAGGGATACAAACAATCATGAATAAAGTAGCAAGCTATCTGCAAGAACACGTAGCTGGTGAGGTGGTTGACTCGGCAGCAGTACGGCAGCATTTTGCGCACGATGGCAGTGTGCTTGAGGTCACGCCCAGCATGGTGGTCTATCCCACCAGCACCAACGATATCCGCAAAGTAGCGCGTTTTACCTGGCAGCTGGCCGAAAAAGGACACGTGCTGCCGCTGACGGCGCGCGGGTTGGGTGGCAACCAGGTTGGTTCGGCCATTGGCAAGGGTATCATCCTGTCGCTGCCAACGCATATGCACCACATTTTAGAGCTGGACATCAAACAGCGCATGGCACGGGTGCAGCCTGGCGTTAATTTTGCGAGTTTTCAAACCGCGATCGAGACGCACGATCTATCTTTGCCGGCTTATCCGCCAAGCGCGAATCTGGCAACTATCGGCGGTGCCATTGCCGACAACGCCACTGGTGAAAAGTCGATTAAGTACGGGTCGATGCGGCGCTATGTCGATAGCCTGGAAGTGGTGCTGGCCAACGGCGAACTGATCCAAACCAGCCGCATCAGCAAGCGCGAGCTGAACCGCCGCAAAGGCGTCACCAGCTTTGAGGGCGAAATCTACCGCCAGATCGATAATCTTATCACAGACAACTGGGATTTATTGCAGCAGTATGCCGCGCAGCCCGGTGCCAGCGACCTCTCGACCGGCTACGCACTCAGCGAAGTCAAACGCAAAGACGGCTCGTTCGATCTGACGCCGTTGTTTGTCGGCAGTGAGGGCACGCTTGGCATTATCAGCGAGGCCATTCTGAAACTCGAGCCGCTTGCCCCGTGCCCGTCGCTTATAACAGCCTACTTTAAAGATTTGCAGCTAACTTGCGCCGCCGTTAAAGAGCTGCAAGCCTTGCAGCCTAGCATGCTCGAGCTGGTCGACAAAAACCTGCTCGATTTTGTGGCCCGCACTAATCCCGCGCGGCTGAAAGGCCTGGTCGAGGCGCCCTTCCCGGCTGCGGTGCTGTTTATCGAATTTGATGACGAACACAAACAAGATGCCAAAACCAAAAAAGCCAAAAAGATCTTGGCCAAATATTGCGAAAGCTACGCCCAGGCCAAAGACAACGAGGAGCGTGACCGCCTGTGGTCGATCCGCCGGTATACCACGGAGTTATTAACGGCTGATAGCGAGGGCGAGGCTCTGCCAATTTTGTCCAGCGGTTCGGTGCCGTGCGATATGTTACAAGAATTTTTGGAAGCCGTGCAGCTGCTATTTACCAAACACCACCTCAAGCCGGCGCTTGCTGGCCATGTTGGCCGCGCCAATTTGCATATTCAGCCGCTGCTTGACCTCAGCAAACTGGGCGACCGGCAAAAAGTATTTAAATTAATGGATGAGTATTGCGATTTGGTGCTGACGCTGGGCGGCGACCTCAACGGCGACGGCGGCGACGGCCGGCTGTACGCACCATACCTGCCTCAGGCGTTTGGCCAGGACTTGTATCAAATCTTTGCCGATGTGCAGCATATTTTTGACCCGTACGGCACGCTTAACACCGGCGTCAAAGTCGGTAGCAGTAAAGAAGCAATCGCGCCCATGCTGCGAAAAAATTACAGTTACGAGCGGGCTTACGACTTTATTGCCTAAAAATTCGATCGGGAGCTGGCTTTCACTTGTAACGCCAGCATAAGTATGTTATAAGCAAAGAGTCCCGGCAATCGTGTCCAGGAAGTATAGATTGACAACAGTTGAGAGGTTATCGTGCAACAATCTCCCCAACCCGCGAAAGCGAGCGAGCCGGCCAAGGCCCTGACAGTCTCTGACTACATTGCTCTGACGGCTTTTTTGCTTGTGCTTGTATGCATTGCGCTGTTTTTTGTGCTGTCGCTGTTTTTTGGGCAGTTTCGTGACCATTTGGCCGATGTTGAAGGGGTCTTTACCCTCGTCGGCGTGCCGTTTATGCCGTACGTGTTGAGCGCGATCGATAAGCTCGGCCAGGCCAAACTTAAGCGCTGGCGCTTTCCGCTTGGCCGCTTTCGGAGATTCGGATTGGCTGCGCAGCTACTCGTTCCGCTGGGTGCGGCATGTTTTATCACCTACAAACACGCCGATTTGCTGCAACGGTATGGTGTGCCCGGCACGGCGTTCATAACGGTATGTGTGTTTGCTACGGACGTACTCGCGATTACGCTTCCGCTCAGCAACTGGGCTTTTCAGCATCTGCAATGGCCTGCGTTTCTTCGGCGTAGCAGCCGGTTTACGCGGGCTTTGCGCGGCAATGTGGCCGTTGTGTTTCTTTGCGCGGTGCTGTCACTTGCTGGATTGCCCTGGTATGTGTGGCAAACCCAACAGGTAGCTCAGCTCTGCGCTACCGCTGGGCCAGCGGCAAGTCCTGGTATCGGCGCAGTGCTTTTAGGCAGGGAGTGCATTGGCCTCAGCGATGGCTCTATTGCCTTTGATGCAGGTGGTGCCGATGGTGGCCTGAAATTGGATGCTGCAACGCAACTGCGTTATGGCGATCGCGCTAAAGAAGAAAGCCTGCTCGAAGAGGCGATTATCGCCGAGCCAAGCGACGCAGAAGCAAGAATCTACCTTGAAGACGCGCGGGTCATGACTTCTAACAGGCCGCACGTCACGCTGGTTATAGATGCGGTGCTATCTGGCAAATACATGAATGCTGGCCGATACACGCTGCAAGGTGCGTACATCGAACAGACAGAACACAACAACAACTGTTACCGGCAGCCGGCTAAGCAATCACCCGCATGTCTGGTTAACTTGCTAGTTGCCAACGATGGCTCGCAGCTTAACGAAGTGCGGTTTGCGCAAGTCATTGCTGGCCGTGTTTTGGAAGTTACCAAAGATGATCCGACGATTCTTGGGGTTGTGAGCGGCCTGAATAGCGAGGCGACCATTAACCTCAGCAACACAATCAACGCACACTATGCCTTGCCGGTAGTGGCGGCAACTGCCAGTAGTAGTTTTCTGGATAATCAGGCTAATTTTCATCGGGTCGTGCCGACCAATGCACGCCAGGCAGAACTAGCTGCGCAGTATATGACCTCGCTTGGTAAACAGCGGGTGGTGATTCTCTACCGCAGCGAGGACGCTTACGCCACCGACCTGCGCCGGGCGTTTACCTATTACTTTCCCAGCAGCAATATTGCCGGGGCGTTAGCTTATCCGGTGGACAACGAGAGCCAAATCCGGCAAGCAGCCCAGCAGGCGTTTGCCATGAAGCCGGACGCGATATACTGTGCCTGTTATGCCGTTGAACTGAGCCTGGTGCTAGAAGAGCTGCCAACTTCCGGCCTGTTGGCCTCGCTGCCAATTATTGGTGGTGACGCGACGTACCAGCTGGGGGATTATTCGGCGCTCGGCAAAAGCCGGCTGGCCAGCCATGTATCGTTTGTTGGCTTTGGCTACCCTGGCGCCTGGCATGATTTAGCGCCGTCGCTATCCGTACCGGCCTTTTTTGTCGACTACGCTGATTCTTATTACAAAGGTCAGCCTCATGTAGACCGGTACCTAACTACTGGCACGATGACCGCTTTTGATGCCACCGCATCGTTTATGCAGGCGCTATCTTTGGTGAATGGTCCGCCGGCACCAACAAGCGTTGAACAAGCTTTTGGTCGTATTAATGGCCACAATTCGTTACAGGGGGTGACTGGACAACTCACTTTTGACAATGTGGACGCCAATCCGGAGAACAAAGCCCTGTTTTTGCTGGCCTTCCGTACCGATGGCAGCGTGTACGCAAAACGGTGGGTGGGCAAATTCCTCACAACATAAGGCTCGTGGCCTTGATTTGTTTTAAGACGCAGCTTTGGCTGCGTCTTTTTCTTGTCGTAGACTCTCAAGCCAAAGAGTAACCTGTCGGCCTTGCCTTTTCCCTGTTAAACCGCTATGATAAGACTATTCGGCTCCCGCGCGTATAACGGGCGGTGCCCGGAATGCGCGAGTGGCGGAATGGTAGACGCGCTAGTTTCAGGTACTAGTGAGGTTACACTTGTGGAGGTTCGAGTCCTCTCTCGCGCACCATGAAATTATCCAAAAACAAAAATGGTACGTATTCACACATCTCGCACTTCGTTATTATTGCGGGAATTTACTTCCGCACCATCACATCTATCACCAAGAATGATGCAATAAAACATCCAGCGGGCAATACGGTGGCTGAGCCTAGCGGCCAGCTCTTCGTTATTACCCGCTGGAGTAATGGCGACTACTCGGGCGGTTGTTTTTTGAGTAGAATGAGCTCATCAGCGGCGAATCGATGCTGACAACTCTTAAACAGATCCACAATATTCTCCTCGTCAGCATACATAGCCCAAGCGTACACCGCATAGGTTACTGAATGTTTCTGCATTACAGTAAAGACTGCTTGCAATGCGCTATCCCGATTGAACGGATTGGGCGGGGCGACTAGCTCAACTATATCTAGTTCCTCGCCTGTCGTGTGGATACCAACCCACCAAAGGGCGGGCAGTGTCAGGCTCAGGTCTGGGTGTGTCAGGTTGGCAAACCGAAAGATATCTTCCGTGTTGGCCAGGCCATTTTCTCTAACGTACACAGCCCAGGCTCCTGGCACGATCGTTAGGTTATAAGAAGCCATTAACGACTGAATGGCGCGCTTTGCATTTTCCCTGGTTACATCACTGGCAGGCGCGCTGCCAACTTTTACATTATCCAGGCTAACGCAGATACCGATCTGCCAATAAGGTACTTTTTGTTGCATGTACTCACAAAACTTCTTTCTGTGTCGCAATATACGACGATAAGCTGCACAAAACGTGCTTGTCAAGAGACATCCCGACATGCCAATAGTATAGGTATCGGCCGATAAGCACAAGGGATAAGTCGCAGCTTATTGCAGTGTTGCTGTACCTGTGGCAGTTTTTGTCTGAGGTTAACCAGAAAAAGTGTTTTTGCTTTTCTAATAATAGTATTTTATTATAGGTATAACTGTCGACTAGTTTTGAGAGGTGAACATTGTCAACACTGCGAGTGGATGGACTGACCATGCACATATTGGTTGCCGACCCGCTGCGAGCCAACTTCGAGGAAATCCCCGAAGGAAGCGCAACGGTGGTCAACATTGGACAGCACATGAATATCGTTGTAACAGTCATAGTTGTTGGGTCTGGTAGCAATCTGGTAGAAATATGGGAGTGTCAGGGTGAAACTCCCGATTGGGTTGCGCCGCTCCTTGTGGTGTCCATAGAAGACACTCCAGGATCTATTGGCGTTGCCAGATGCGATGTACATTTCGAATTTTTGGTACTAAGCGAGGGATGGCTGCGCTTTTGCTTGAAAGGCCAGGAGCGTCTTTATCATTACCGACGTGATTGACTGCCAGCAGTGTAATCCGCCACAAGGATAAACTTCTTGTGGCGCTTTCATTTTTATACCCTCTGTGTGTAGCTCCTGGCATATTTTCTCGAGTTGTCGTAGAATGTACCAATGCCGAATGTGGCACTTTTTGTGTATAGCTTAAGTGAAAAAAGCTTAGCAGCACTTTCGAGGAGCAATGTATGGAACCAACCAGTGACTCGCGTACGGGCATTCCGCACGAGCGAGTAGCCATTTTTTTTGGTCTTCTAGCGGAGACTGCAAGAGAAACGTTTGCAACGACGATGTGCAAGTCGTTGAGCGATCCGAGAGGGGCTAGTATTGGTGAGCTTGTCACCAGGGTTCGCACATCTAACCGTAGTCTCGAGATGACCCAAAGAAAGGTGGAGGCCATGCTGGATAGTTTGCAAAAGCTCGGCTGCCTTTCTGTCGAAGCTGGCCGGTATGACCTAACGCCAGCGGCCATAGCGGCCGCCGAGTCGGTAGTAGCATTGCCAAAAACAATGCGCTATTCGCTCAGCTACCCAGCTTGCCTCAGTGTTTTTTTGGGAGTTTGTATGCAAGAGTCGCACTCTCTGCTCGAGAAATTCAAAGCGTCTTGGCTCAGTGATATTTCTCCAATCGAATCCTCGGCCGACCTGGGAAGGGTTTTAGGGCTAGATCGTGGTCAAAGTAACCTGGTCAGACAGCATCTAATCCAGGAGGTGCCGCTTTTACAGTCGGTAGGAGAGCCGGGTACGGCAAGCCGACTGTACAAATTGCAATGGTCTGCTGCGGGTCTTGAACGACCTGAAAGATTTGTGCCACCAGAGACGATTGTTGCAGCCATATATCTGGTGTACGAAGCTCTGGCCGTGCAACTGCAGGCTCTCTAAGGTCACACCCCACGCGTCAACCAAGGCGCGTGGGGTGATTTTGCATTTTTTGGTGATTCAAACGTGGGGCAATCATTGACGTATATTTGATGTGCTAGTATAGTATACCAAGATCAACAGATCGAACTTGTTTAGTTTAGGAGGCAGAATTGGAAACCAATAATGTTGATTTTGTGTCCAAGGAGACGCCGGAGCCTACCTGCGATACCGTAATAGTCGCCAGTCTTGAGTACGAGGGCGAAAAGCTACGAGTTGAGTTTCAGCTTGACTGGGTGCCTTCCATCCATAGTAACCTGTACCGACTATCGGTCTTCATTGTGTGTGCTGAACCTGAGGCCGAAGTGTGCATTTTCAACCACCAACTCTGTAAAACGCCTGTGTCCTTGCCTCACTGGCGTGGTTCTACCGGTAAAAATCTGGAGCGTATTCTTATTATAATCCGGGATGCTGCAGCAGGCTGGGAAAGTCTGACACCAGAACAACAAGAGGCCGCGCATACTTGTGAGCAGATTTTTGAGTGCGGCTACTGGATGGTGCTGGTGCTAGCCGAATGGCAAGTGCAGCTGGGATGGCGATTGCTGCCAATAGCCATTCGTAGGGTGGTGATGGGCACTGGCCAGGGCACTTTCCAGCAGTACTGCAAATCGGTATTACGAGCCAAGTAGAGGGATGACTCGTTAAAAAGTGAGACGCAAGCCGCGGCTCACTTTTTTGCTTGTTACTTGTGGTGTTGAGTTTGGCACGAAGGTGGAGTGTCGTGGCGGCTGATGAAATCTCCTGAATAATTCCGGCTGGCTGATATTGCTCATTAACCCGTAGTATGCTTTAGTAATACCGACGCACTCTGTGTGCGAGCTAGCACATCAGAGCCGTTGACCTTTAAGATTGTTTTGCTACTAGAGCGAGGATACTTATGACCTTAACAAACCCAGTGGCGGAGGCTCGCCAAACAGTTCACCGTGAATGCTTGGCTGCGCTGCAGCAGTCGTTTGAGATTGGCAACAAACGTGGCCTGGTTATTATGCCGCCTCGGTTGGGAGAGGAGCATATCTGCGCCCGATTCGTTGCCCACTTGCTTACCAAGGGTGCCCAGCGGGTTTTGTATCTTGCCGACCAGCTTGTGCCACTTGGGTACGCGGCGCGTGCACTGCGGACGCAGTTGGGCGATACGTATACATTTGCGACTTTTCGAGACGGCAAGGCTCCTGATGCTCGGGTGGTTTTTGCGACGTATCAGGCAATGGGGAGCTATGTCGGTGAAGATGAAACGGTTCGGCTCTTCGAGCCAGATACTTTCGACGTTGTCGTGTGCTTTGATTGCGACCGGGCTGGTGCGGAAAAATTCCGCCAAGTTGTTGAGTATCTTGACCCGAAGCATTTCCGGCTTGGTTTTGCACCAACCCCATGGCGTCACGATGGTACGACGATTCACGATTTATTCGGCGAGGAGACTTACAGTCTTTCGCTTGGCGCAGTGGACGAACGCGAGGTTGCGGTGATTGACTACCAGAATGTGCTGGACCGTCTCCAAGAAGAAGGCTTGCTGGTCACGCCTGCCGGTACTGCATATGCCGAACGAGTTAGCAGGCGTCAAAGCATTATCCCAAACCGGGATATAATTATCGCCCAGACTATCAATGAGATAATCGCTGAACTTTCGGCAAAAAAAGCGCTGGTGGTGGTTCCCACTATACAGAGCTGCAAGCTTATGGAAAAGCTACTCGGCGGCAACGCGGTTGCTTTGTATGATGCAGCCGACGATAAGCGCCAGCGACAACAGCTTACAGATGAACCGTACTTTGTTGCGGTTGTTGCCCATCCACTAGCCGCGCTTGAGACCATTGAATTTGACGTCGTTTTCTTGCTCCATAACACCGAGCAGCTTGGTGGTATCCTGCGGCAAGTTGCACTTGGCATCAGCCGTGAAAGGGAGGATAAGCCCGTTATCGTTCGAGATCTGGTCGGAGCTTATGAAGGGCTGGTGACTGCGAAACGGCGGGTCAAAACCAAAGGCCAAGCAACCTCGGCTGCTCGAAAAGCACACATGCCGCAGACCAGCGAAGTTCTTGCGATCGGGCCCGAAGCCTTTCAGTTCAGATCGTACAAAGTAGACCTCTCAGCTCTAGAAAACAGCCAAAGAGGCCTCGTGCAGACTTGTACACTTCGTGGCCGTATTACGTTTGGTGACCAGGTTGGTGGATGCCGGATGTACCGTTTTACAACAGAGTCTGGTATGACGGAGGCCGATTGCCTGCGCATTGCCAGGACGTTCGGCCGTATGGAGTCTTTCGAGAATCTGGTTTGTTACGTCAGTGCGCAGCGCGACGGGGTCAACGCGATGATTGTTTTTGTATGGACTAAGCAAGGCGAAGAAGCTGGTCGGCGGGACGAAAGACGCCTGCTCAGCGTTTTCAGACGTATGAGCTGGCTGTCCGAGCTTGAGATGCAGGCCTACCCCCTGGACCTTGCGGGATGGGATTTAGACGCGCTGTTCAAGTATCTCCAGACCGCCAAGGCCGAGCTCCCCAGCGACCGTACCACTGCCATGCATGCAGTTGTGCGCCTCTGCATCGACCGCAAGCAGCTTATGCTGGCAGATCGGGATACGGCCGAACTTTACGGCTGGGAGAGTGCCAACGAAACGCTTTTTAAGATCGTTTTCGGCGTTAGTGATGCAAATATCGCTGACGTGTACCAGGTGTTGCTGCGCGATCTGAAGCCTGATGGCTTTACGGCCTTTCGGGATGACAATGATTCGTTGCTTGCAATTAGCGGACCTGGCCAATTGGGCGTGGTTCGCAATCGTCTCGCCGCTATTCTTGAGCCGTTTGGTATAAGTTTGGCGTCGGTAACTTTGACCGAAGATCAGGCCTTGCGATTGCACCAAGAAATTTTGCAGTGTCTGCGGGAAGAAAGTACCACGAATGCGCAACTTAAGGGCCACGCTGGCACCGTATTGCACCATAATGCCGTGACGCTTTACTACTGGTTTAGCCAGGGGCAGAAAGGCGCTCAATCGTCGGGTATTGCATCGGATCTGTTGTTTATCAGCCCCAAGTTGACGGGAGAGGCGTTGACTAAGGTCCGCGCACTCTTGCAAAAATTGCGCGAAAGCGGCGAGGCAGAATCCCTTCGCGGCGAAGAGGATGACATGCTGCTGATACTAGAACCGGGTACACTCGACGGAGCTATGGCTAGGGTTATCCGTAATTTGCAGGTTCTCCGAGTGGATTTTTACGAGATGCCCCTGCCAGAAACTGAGGCAACTCAGCTATGGCAAACGACTCTGGATATCGCCAAGGAAAAAGTTGCTGCCGCAAAACTCGCTGTAAAGCCAGCAGGTACGAGTCTTTTCTATAACCTGCAGGGGAGCCTGCACATAGGCGACTCCATCTACGAAGCCATGGTTTTGCGCCTTGGAGCCAACCCATTTTTGACTTCCGCCGACGCTGACGGGCTGTGTTCGCGTTTTAGTGCGTTTCAATCGACGACCACGCGAGCCTTCTGCATGGCCACCCGCCGCGGTGGCGCGTATGAGGTCATTGCCTTCTTGTTGTGCAGGGGGACTGTAGAGGATCTGAAGTTTGACTATGCTAAAGTGGTCGAGCTGTTTAGGCACTCTGGTTTGGTATCTGGTGTTCAAGAGCGCCGGTATGGTAGTCACCTCTTTGCCAGGCAAGACCTAAGGCAAATTGCCGAACAGTTAGCGCAGGGCGATCAGGAAATGCAGACCGTAGCGCGGGCATATGTCGAGCCTTGTCTGGCGGATGAACTTTTGTGGCAACCCTAGTCAGATACCGCTGGTCGAGGCGGAAGGATGGTTTACGTGTAACTAGTGCCCCTCCCTGGAGGGGCACTTATATTTGAAATAATAATTTTATCACTTGATTTTGGGGGCGTACGCAGGCTATGTAAAGCTCCTCGTGTTCGTATTGAACACGAGGAGCCAAAAAAGCCGCGACTCAGTTGCCGCCTAGCCAGCCGGGCAGGGTGCCAAAGATGTCGGCGAGTTTTCCAGAACGGTAGGCCAGCTCAAGCTCCTCGAAGTGGGCTTGCGCCTCCTCGGGCGTCTGGCCCCAGCCGGTTACATCCAGTTGGATGGACAGGCCACCGTCATCACTAACGCCTCGTTGTTCCCATCTATTACTGTGGCTGAACAGCCCTGGCATAATGTCGAACGGCACAGGGTTTTCGCTAAACGGCACATTACGGAACTGTTGCCCTAGGGAGAATGTGCCGCGATCAAGGACTGGTTCCAGTACCTGCATCACTGTTAGCCCAGTCCAGGCCGATTGAGACAACCACTGAAAGGCGACGACGATCGAATGATGTTTGGTGGTATCCTGTAGCTCGCGCATCATTAAGATCGACACCAGGTTATTCCGCCACCAGGCCGCTATACTAAAGGTGCCAGGACGAATTGCCCGATCTCGTTCCGGCTCATCGTGCGGAGGCTCGGCAGCCCAGGTTGCGACATCGGCCAATGAGGCATCAATACGCACAACCGCGCTGCGAAACCCCTGAAGGTAAGCGCTTACCTCCTGGTCGAGCTTTGCAGGATCGGTAGGTTTTTGCGGGATCGAAAGCTTAACAACTTTCATGTAAAGTACTCCTTTTGTCGTTTTTGGTCAGCTCGGTGCTGACGACAACCGTACAATTGTATAACAATAAAAAACTCAGTCAAGGAAAGTGTTGCGAGTGTCGGAGCATAAGGCTCGACTTTTACGATTTGTTGTGGCTGTGCCGTGCTTCAATTTTTACTACATAGGCGGTTGAACTTTAGCTACATCTTACGCCTTGGCAAAGAAAAAGGATGATACTAAAATCATCCCTTTTCTTTGGTGGGCGCTGAGGGATTCGAACCCCCGACCTATTCGGTGTAAACGAAGCGCTCTAGCCAGCTGAGCTAAGCGCCCATAAAAGCTTCGCATGGGGCATGGTAGTGAGCAGATTACCCTGGAGTATCCACGACCGGCGAAACTATACACAAAGTATAGCATAAAAAGTGTTGCCCGTCCGCGTGCTTGCTATAACAAAAAAACACTAGACTTATCCAGCCCATTCACCGTATTTTTTATTTTTTGGTGCCCCTGATTAAGCCTAGTTAGGTGATTGTAGCATACAATGCGCTAAAATAAAATGCTCGATAAGTTTGTGGTGGGCAATGCAGGATTCGAACCTGCGACCTCAGCAATGTGAATGCTGCGCTCTAACCAGCTGAGCTAATTGCCCTGAAAAAGTCGCTCTTGTCTATGCTTTCCATGCAAGCCTCTCGATAAAACGCAAGCGACTCTCCCAATATATAACATTTACCCTGTTAGTGCCAGTCTATAAATTTGGCGAGTATCCCTTGGCGCAACAGAGGATTAGGCGAAATGCAGCCCGAACCCCTGGAAGGGGTCCGGCGTGTAGTGTGCTCCGTGGTGCCAAGGGATACTCGCCAAATTTATTGATGCACGGCAAACTAAGGCGCAAAATAAAGCCGGCGAGTGCATCTAAGTGCAAACTCATCCGGCTTTGTCTCCTAAGGTGTTGTGGCCAAAAGGGTCACCGCCCCATGGGTTGCCTGCCAACCTCCTATTTCGTAATAGATTGACATAAATAGGCCGTTATCCTCCAGGCACCTAGTCAGTACCGCGCGCTCTCGAGTGATCCGATCTGCCTCGGCGCCTGATGGCGTGAAGCCGAAAATATCAATTCGCACAGATTGATACCCAATGCTTGCAGCGGTGCCGAACTGCAGCAAGCTCGTTGGGTGAGGAACCTCTTTGGCGAATTGGGCCAGGGCTGCGGCATAATGCTGCTCCACCTCCGCAAGCTCCATGTCTGAGATAGTCAGGTATAGATGGTCCCACCAGGCTGAATTTAAAGAAGACCCGGGGCCCTCCCTGTGGGCCTTCTCGAAACGCCTTTTTTGCTCCTCGTAATGGTGGTCGTGGCGTTTTGAAAGTTCTACGACGTCGCTTGGAATCATAAAATCCTCGTTTCAACTAGGCCAAACGGCGGCCTGATTATAAAGAGACTTTCAACGCAAAGTTCCGCTACTGGGTGCTCTGTGCTGAAATAACTCCCTGTAAAATATATGTCAACGAGCAAATCTTTTCGAGGATAGCATGCGAACTTATGTGATGCAAGTCTTGACTGTTTTAACGGGAAGCGATAAAATAGCTCACGGTAAGCTCGCCGTTTAGCTTTCGTGCGCTTCTATGCTTGCATGGTCTGTCTGCACTGGCCGGTGAGTGAGTCCAGTTAATTTCCCCCTGTTGTGGGTGCGTGGCAGTTGCCAGTAATGGCTGAGATCAGTCTGTACACGCACATGGCTTTGCGGCCGTGTTTATAAAACTGATCTCACTTTCTTGTTTTAAAATAATCCAGCTGATCGGCTGGATTTTTGTATGGTGCGAACAGCATGGCCGTGGTACACTACAGGTAGATAGGCAGCGTGAGGCTGGCCGATAGTAACCCAGACAAAGGAGGATGGCTATGGCGCAAAAAGACAAACCCCAAACTCAAAATGTCGAAGGCTTGCGGGCGCTGTACACGGGCGTGCTGCAGAATTTGCACATGATCCAGTACTCTGACTATGCTATCGAAGCAAAAACCTGTGCGGTACTTGCCGCCGACTTGGTTATTATCGTACTCGGGGTGGACCGGCTTGACGGCCACCACATGCTATATGCCGGATTCATTATTCTTGTAGTGTCACTTATCTGCGCCATTATCGGGCTATGGCCGCGCACATACTACACAGCTGCGGTGCGGGTGCGCGACAACCCCGAAGACCTCGAAAAACAAAATCGCGATCTGCTGCTGCAGCTAATCATCGACGCCGATAACGTTTGCGATAAAACCGAGCACGAGCGCCAGCGCAAAAGCCGGTTCTATATATGGTCGGTTATCTTTTTCGGCCTTGGCGCGGTCTTGAGTTTTTTGGCACTATATACTAATCTAAAGTTAGTATAACTATTAGGAGCAACCGATGTCTTATGTTGCCAGTCTAGAGAATGTGTGTGTTGTCTTGGCTCAGTCTATGCCAGAACCTCGTGATACCCGTAAAGTGACAGTTGGCCCAGGGATCCGCTAGAATAAATTTATTTGACAAGCCCTCTGCTTGTTGTTAGGCTATTTTAGTCACTGAATGTTGCGCGGCAATGATACCGCGCTGTTGTTTGTGGCCAATTGGCCAGCTAGGCAGGTTTGCACATGACACAGATTTTTCTGAGAGTAGAGGATGCTCCTGAGCTACAGATTTTGGTCGATGTTGAAGATAAGGATTTAGCAGATCCCAATCAGCACAAGTGGTATCGGACTGGTAAGGTATACATCTATAAATGGGGGCGTGACCCGAAATCAAAAAAGTCTCGAACATTTAGCCTTGGAAGGTTGATTTTTGCCCGTCACGAAGGCGTCGACTTTGATGATCCGATGTTTATAGGCAAACTTATTACCCATCGCAACGGACAAGCCGAGGATTTCCGGCGCGATAACCTAGAACTGACCAAGCGCCGGTGGAGCAAACCCCCAACCACGTGGTTGTACGTGCATCACGTCAATTGCCGTAAAAGTTTTGTTGCACAGGTGGTTATCGATGGTCAAACACGATATCTGGGTTGTTTTGCCTGCGAGGTGAATGCTGCCCTGGTCGTGAAAAAGGCATTATATGCTCATGGCCTACCCTACGCAAGTGCCATACCGGCAGAGTTTATTCAGGACGAAGAACGAGCGGAGGCAGGGGAGCGTGACCCGCAGTTTATCAAAGCTGGCCTTGCCCGGCTGCTGCCTTATGCTGGCTTTACTGTCCCAAACTATGAGAATACCGTCATCTTTCTAGGTTCCCTCGAACTGCGGATTAGAACTTTGCGTTACAGCCGCAAGGATGGGGTGGGAGAGGTAGCCGTAACGCTGTACGATGCTGCAGCAGGCTGCAATTTGCTAGTGCTTGACGACTGGCACTTCCGAATGCTAAGCGATGAGAGGATTGTTGCGGAAACTGGTCAAACCAGTGGTGACGGCCAGCTTTTTGCAGCAGTTAAGAAGGGCAGGTATCAGCTTGCCCTGGTACTTGGCTAACATGCGCATCGGTAAGCCAACGATACTCGCCTCCGGCCATTGCTGGGGCGAGTGTTTTGTTGTGTGGCGATTTTTTTGCCCAGTTGGCACGCCAGTTATTCTTAAATACTCAGGCGTTTCGTATTTAAAATCTATCTAGGTAACAATATACCTTGACAGTCATAGTACTATGATATACACTTTAATCATGATCAATAATAAACTGACTTCGGATTTGCTACGTGGCCATACGGACACAATGATTTTGAGGTTGCTTAGCGACGGCGATAAATACGGTTACCAAATTACCAAGCTAATTTACGAGCTGTCGGCGCACGAATACGAGCTAAAGGAGGCAACCATGTATTCGAGCGTCAAACGGCTCGAGCAAGATGGCAACATCACTTCGTATTGGGGTGACGAAACCCAGGGCGGCCGGCGAAAGTACTACCACATAACCGCCAGCGGCCAGGCCTTGTACGAAAGCAACAAGCGCAATTGGGATTACTCGAAAACAATTTTAGAAAAGTTACTATAAAGGAGATACTATGAACACGAATTTAAAACAATTTTTAGACGACGCCTTTAAGCCATACGGGGATTTTCCGGCCCGTAAAGACGTTGAGCAAGAACTGCTCGCAAACCTAACCGAGAAGTATGCAGATCTTAAACGCGAAGGGAAAACAGATGACGAGGCGTACCGGCTGACAACCGAATCGTTTGGTGATGTGTCAGAAATCATGGAGCAAGTTGCACACACGCCCAAAAAAGATCAGCCCGTCGAAGCAATAACCACGCTAAAGCAAAGCCTCAAAGAAGCCTTTCGCTCTGCCAAAAACAGCCGCTCCAAGTTTGCTTACACCGAATTGAGCGAGAGTGATTTTGGTGGCACCGATCTATCGGCTGCTGATTTTAGCTTTAGTTCGCTGGCTAAAAGCAACTTCGCCCAAGCGCAGTTAAACGGCGCAATCTTCCGGGCTGCCTCGCTGCGAAACGCGTCATTCAAAGGGGCCGACCTTACTGACGCCACCTTTGCTGGAAGCGACTTGCAAGAAGTAAACTTCGACGAAGCCAATCTCACCAACGCCAAACTGCGCGCTGCGGCGCTAAAGGACGCGACGTTCGCCGACGCCAAACTAGACGGCACCAACTTCGGCCACTCCGACCTAACGCATGTATCGTTCGAAGGATTAACCCTGGTTGGCACCGTTTTCGACGG
>DATLVY010000029.1:0-2413 GCA_035576845.1 Candidatus Acidiferrum sp.
GGTGGCAATGGTGCGCTGGTACGATAGCGCGCTGCAGCCGCTTTCTGCAACTGCCAAGCGCATCAGTGTGGTTATTCCATCTGGCGCGACAGCCAATAGTATAAGCGACCAGCTTGTCGCGGCCGGGGTGATTAAAAACGCCACGGCTTTCTATTGGTACGCCAAACTTGGGGGGCAGCTCGGTAACTTAAAAGCCGGCACCTATCTGTTTTCGCCGAATCAAAGTGTAGCGGCTATTGTTGCTCAAATCGCCAGCGGCAAGGTCGGCACTTATAACCTCACGATTCTGCCGGGTAAAACCCTGGCCGATATTAAAAACGAACTTATTACCGACGGATTTAGCGCTGCCGATATCGACCAAGCCTTTACGGCGAACTATGACAGCCCGCTGCTTAAAGATAAACCGGCCAATGTCAACCTGGAAGGTTATATTTTCCCTGATACCTATCAAATTGCCAGCGATACAACCGTGCAGCAGCTGCTAAACCTAACCTTTGCCGATTTTTACCATCGGCTGCAAAGTGACGATCTGCCCCGAAGGCTAGCAGACAAGGGCTTTAACTTGCATCAGTCCATTACGCTTGCTTCGGTGATCGAGCAAGAGGCGAACACCACCGCCGACCGCCGCCAAGTTGCCCAGGTGTTTGAAAAACGTTTGGGTCTGGGCATGCCGCTGGGTTCGGATGTCACGTTTATCTACGCCGCCAAACAACTGGGCGTTGCCCCCGATCCAACGCTAGAATCTCCCTACAACACCCGCATTCATACCGGCCTGCCGCCGGGGGCCATCAGCAACTTCACGCTTGACTCCCTGCAAGCCGTAGCGAACCCTGCCCCCGGCGACTACCTTTATTTTGTTGCCGGCGACGACGGCACCATGCACTTTGCCAACACCGAAGCCGAGCACAACGCCAATGTGGCGAAGTATTGCATTGAACTGTGCCAGTAGAGTTGCCATGCAGAAAGGCAGTTATCCCTTCACGCCATTCCGCACGTTGCACACCGGGCTCTTACAGAGCTCGGGCTGCACTTCGCCTGATGCTGCATGGCGTGAAGGGATAATGCCTGTAGGAACAGTTGACTATTTGACACGAATAAGACATAATATCTTTATGTACTGACTGGGCGCGTGCCCGAAAATTGTAGTCAGTAAGTCGAAAGGATACATGCTGTGGGCTTAATAAACGTCCATATCGCCAATGTTTGGCCTGGTAAGCTGCGACTAGAGATTAATACAAGAGTCATCGGGGGCATCTTGATGGGAGCTAATGTGGATGATTTCCCGCCCGTGAGGCAAGATGACGAAGTGGCAACTAATCTGCTGGGCAATCTCGCAGAGCGACTTTATGCAAGTGAACTGGACACCCTCAGATCGCTGTGGCCAGGATGCACAGTAACGATACGCATCCTACAATCGCCGTTATACCCTGATGTCGATTTTGTATTGCAGGCTTACGGTGGCGGGTTACCTCACGATAAGCTTACTGGGAAGGTTGCTGTTGAACAGGCTGATGAGCTCCTGGTTCTTGAGGCCGAGGTACTTCGCCGCCAACGGCTGCATGGCTTGTCCGAATTTGACAGCGTGGCCACCACCACGCTCGCAGGTGCCTTGCTTGAAATGCACCTGCATCCGCCGCTTGAGTCGCAGCGCCAGCTGCTCCACTTTATTCGCAGGGGGTATCAGTTCTATGAAGCTTTTGCCGGTTTTAGGCGTGGGCTAGAAAAAAGATTCCAGTTCGAGGAGTGGGCAAGAGCCGTATTGCTCTACCGCCCGACCGACGAACGGCTAGAGCTTGTCAAAGCCTTGCAAGAAAACACGAACGGGCTGACTGACATCGGAGATTTAATTGTCGAAAGGGCGAGAGAATTAAACCTGATTGACTAACCCGGAATCAACCTTTGTATAACCCGCTGCTGTTTTATTACGGCGGCGGGTTTCTGTTTCCGTTTGCTTTAGATACTCAATTGACACTTAAGTCAATAGTTACTACAATAGAATAAGTGCATTTTATCTCTGTAACCGAATTGGGCGTAGTGCATGAGACAGTGCGCTTAAGGAGAAATGGCCATCCACAACGATGACGATCGCGCCGGCGACGAACAGCCGCCGCGCCAAGTTTTTAGCAAGCAACATCTAACTGGTCTCGCGAGCAGAGGTGTTTGGCGTATCAAACAGCACACCCCCGAGCTGAATATTTTTCTGTTTGGGCTGCAAGCAATTATCGTACTGCTTATCGTTGGCGTTATTGTTGTCGGCTACCGTGCGCCGTCTAAAACCGTTAACCAATCGGTGCCTACATCGGTGTTAAACCCGGCAACCCTAAACGTTGACCAGGTCGTGGAAGCCAGTGTGGCGACTTCAATTGCCCAGGTAGCCGGCATGCCAACCGATATTTACGATAGCGTGTCGAGC
>DATLVY010000030.1:0-9041 GCA_035576845.1 Candidatus Acidiferrum sp.
TTTTCCCCAGACGAAGCCGAATAGCACATAAACCACAGCCTTGCGCTCCACATCAGTGGAGCGTTCTTTTTGTTACAGATATTACGGCACACGCAAAACAGCTCCCAGAGAGAGCTGTTTTGCTTTGGAGCTAAGGGAAGCTACTTACGCAGCTTGGCCGTAGCCGCCGTTGTTGTCGTAGCTGTTGTAGCCACCACGGTTACCACCACCGTTGCTGTAACCGCCACCGCCGTTATGGCGAGGGCCGTTGCTGTAACCGCCACGATTGCCACCACCTTGGTAGCCACCGCCGTTACCGCCACGAGAACCACCACGATCACCGCGGTCTTCGCGTGGGCGAGCTTCGTTAACCGAGATTGATCGGCCGTTATCGCCACCAACCACAGTACCGTTCAGTTTTTCGATAGCTTGCTGCATAGACTCTTCGTCACGCATCTTCACAAAAGCGAAACCCTTCGGGCGACCAGTGTACTTGTCAGCGATAACCTCGACCGACAAAACCTCTTCGCCAAGCTTAAAACCAGCTTGTTCGAAATGAGCAGTCAACTCTTCTTGCGTTGTTGGATAAGGGATTCCGCCAACAAATAATTTAAATTCTTTTTCCACGAACCTACTCCTTATAACGTATTGAGGTAGTGGAACACTCGCGGCGACCAACTAGCTGCTCCTCAAACAAATTGATTTTAAAATGATGCTACACCTCAAACAGCCGGATGTAACGATTCTATTGTAGCACAGGCTGTCATAAAAAACTAGACGCCCGGATGCTAAGTAATATATTCGCTTAGCATCCGGGCGTAGCCTGCATTCACCGTAATCGTGGCCGATGAGACTTTACGGGAAAATTGCCTCTATAGCTTCACCTGTCGGGAGTCGTAACACACATTATTACTGTCGTCAAGCAGTACGGCCCTACTAGAAACAAAGTGGCCAGCCTCTGTCAGCATCGCGTCGAAAAATGTCGCGCGAACATGACCTGCGTTGAAGACGTGCAGCGCCTCGACGCTGCTGCGAGCCGGCACCAACCTCGCCCGGGCACGCTGGGCGTAAGCCCACATGAGTGGCGCGTACCAGTTATCGATACGCTCCGATAGGTTTTCGTCACTGTTGTCTTCGTTCGGTTGGCCCGCATAATATTCCAGGCGGTCAGCCCAAATACACTGTTCGTCTTCGGCAGAGTTAGCACCAATTCGCAGGTTGGTGGCGCGCACAAAAGTTGTGCCGCACTCTGAATGCGGGATGTGGATGTCGATAGGTTGCTCTTCAGAGCCGTCAGGTTTTATCATGAGCCTGTTGATAAGCTCAATAATCACCTCAACCAAGAACTCGTTGTTCATGGCTAGTCCTCTCTTCTTGAATAGGTCACGGTAAAGTTCAGCCAAAAGGCTATTATAAGATTAAACAGATTCATCAACAGTGAGTCAATAGCCTCTGCGGCAAACACATCATCCAGCCGTTGCCATACGTGTGCCCAAAGGCTAAAATGGCTAGAATGATCACACTCTCTGATAGCCAAGATGCGGCGAGGCGGCTGCAAGGTTTTGTGCACCAAACGCCTGTGCTAACCAGCACAACGCTGGACAGCTTGCTGGGCAAGCAGCTATTTTTTAAAGCCGAGCATTTACAAAAAACCGGCAGTTTTAAGATTCGCGGCGCACTGAATGCCGCGTTGCAGGCGGGTGATGTGCCGGGATTTATCGCGTTTTCATCTGGCAATCATGCCCAGGCGCTTGCTTATGCCGCCAAGCTGCTGGGCAAACCCGCGATTATTTTAATGCCGTTTGATGCTTCCAAGCAAAAGATTAAGGCTACCAAAGCGCACGGCGCCGATGTGCGTACCGAAGGGGTGACTATCGAAAACCGCGAGGCTTTGGTAACGCAGCTGGCAGCCGAAACTGGTTACCGCCTGATTCCGCCCTACAACGACGAGCAGGTTATGGCCGGGCAGGGGACGCTGGCCCTGGAATTTTTGCAGCAAACACCTGGCCTAGAAGCCATTCTCGTGCCTATTGGCGGCGGCGGGCTGATCAGTGGCGTGGCGACCGTCGTTAAATCGTTGCTGCCACAGGTAAAAGTTATCGGCGTTGAGCCCGAGAATGCTAACGACGCCCAGCAAAGCCTGCGTGCCGGCCAGCGCATCGCATTGCCCACCACTCCCAAAACCATCGCCGACGGTGTTCGCACCATTACGCTTGGTGATCAGACTTTTCCGCATATTCAAAAGTATGTCGATGCTATTATCACGGCCCCGGATAACCTCATTGCCCAGGCGCAAATGCTCATTATGGAACGGCTCAAGCAGGTTGTCGAACCCACTGCAGCGCTTAGCCTGGCGCCGCTGCTTGCGGATAATAACTTACCCACACGAATCGGCATTGTGCTAACTGGCGGCAATTGGCTCCCAAAAATACAGATATAAAAATGGGTCACGAGCCAAGCTCACGACCCATCCCCTTCGCCAGACAGTAGGTTCTTAACCGCACATAGTACATCAAAAATTGCTTGTTTGTTTGGGTTCCAAAGTTGCGCCGCATTACCGCCCCTTTGCGGATCATGCGCCGGTATCGATAGCCCAACCTCTTTTAACTTGCCCAAATGGATATGGCTGGTTGCGATGTGAATGCCAAGCCAATCCTCAAGATCGGCCGGGTGTACGTTCATTTCAAAAAGCAAGCACACCACCGCCAGCCGAGACGGCGAGGAGAATATGTGCCTGGCCAGCTCCGCAGGACAAGCCGGCCCCGGGGTTGGCGTCCTCTCTTCCTCGCCAAACAATGATCTCATTAATCTATCCACATGCAATTTGATAGCCCCAAGCTTATCAGGCTCAAGTACGTACTGTATGCGCTTTCGGTAGGTTTTTCGGAACTGAATCTTCATAACCCCGGCTTTGGCGAACGCCTCGAGGCTCGGGTCCGCAACCTCAGCAATAATGTCCACGGGTTGGGCCACCAGTAAGCCAAGCGCCTCGATTCTGAACTTTGTGTTGAGAACCTGTGTCAAGACCTCGATTTCTTCCAACATGGCCGCTAGCGAAGGGCTAGTCTCACGAAGGTGTTTTAAAAGCCTCTCTTGATTAGGCCGCATATCATAAGGCCACCTTTTTACATACTAGCAGCTTCTGTTGGCTGCCGTTTTTTATACTATCATAGACATTATAAATATTCGCTAGCGCAACCACAGCGGGAGACTCTCTACGCTTCGGCTGTAGCATCAGTAAGAACTTCCTCGGCAAAAGCGGCTGACTGCAAACGGTACAGAGCAGCGTATTCGCCATCGGTTTTTATCAGGCTGGCATGGGTGCCTTGCTCGATAATCCGGCCGTTTTCGAGCACTACAATCTGGTCGGCTTGTTTAATGTTCGAGAACTTGTGCGAGACAATAACTTGGGTCTGGTTGGTTTGCTCGGCAAATAGCTCGGCAAAAATTTCCTGCTCGGTTTTGGCGTCGATAGCCGAGGTCGGCTCGTCCAAAATCAGCAGCGGCGCCTGGCGATAAAAGTTGCGGGCAATGCTCAACTTTTGCCACTGGCCACCCGATAGGTTAACGCCGCCTGGGAAGTATTTGCCAAGTGCGTTGTCATCTTTGCTTGGCAACGCGGCGATATCCTTAGTCAGCACCGCACGCTTGACGCTGCGGCGGTAGCGTTTTTCGTCAAATGCAAAGTTTTGGTCGCCAATTTGTACGCTCTCTTTGGGTGACAAAAAGAAATGCGGCACGTCTTGCGACAGGTTGCTCAGGTGCGCCCGCCACCACGTGCTGTCGATCAGCTGCAAATCGACGCCGTTCACCAAAATAACGCCTTCGGTCGGCTCGTAAAATTTGTTGATCAGCCGGGTAATGGTGGTTTTGCCGGCGCCATTGTGGCCAACCAAAGCCAGACGTTCGCCCGGGGCAGCCCGAAACGACACATCGCGCAGCACGTATTTTTCGGACTCGGGATATCGAAACGAAACGTGCTGGAACTCCAGCTCGACAGT
Source organism: Candidatus Acidiferrum sp. (assembly GCA_035576845.1). Lineage (GTDB taxonomy): Bacteria > Patescibacteriota > Saccharimonadia > Saccharimonadales > EFPC-124 > DATLVY01. The sequence continues at coordinate 3,981 of DATLVY010000030.1, forward strand.
ATCAAGGTCCACCGCGACCGAGCGGGCCGTTTGCTCGGCCGCCATATCCAGCAGCGCAAACAGATCGGCCACATAAATATTATTCTCAGCAATTTGCAAGTACGAGCTGTAAAAAGCGTAGCTGCTGTCATACAGGCGCTCGATCATCTGGTAGTACAGCTGCAGCTGGCCAAGGGTAATTTTGCCCGCCAGCGCCGCCCAAATGTAATAACCTTTGGGCAAAAACTGGCCAAGCAAGTTAGCGCCGGTGCCAATACCAATCGCCCGCGGTTTGTGGTAGGCCTGAATATCACGCGCGCCTTTAACAATCGCATTCTGCGCCTTTTTAATTTTCTCCAAAAAATAGGGGAATAGGTTAAACGACTTCAGGTTAAAATATTGGGTAATATCTTGCGTCAGGCTGGTGAAGTAACTTTGGGTGCGGCGCTCCAGCGTCAGCCGTTCGTTGAGCTGGCGCATTTTTTTGATGATGTTTAGGTTATAACGGACCTCGGGCAGCGAAATTAACAAAATCAACACCGCCAGCCATGGGTTGCTCAGCAGCAGCACAATCGACGCGTACACAAACTGGGTGGCGCTGCCGATTAAACCGCTCAGCTGGCGCAGATTATCGACAAATTTATCCTTGCCAAAAGTGTGGATGGTGTTCATCCGGTTTTGGAAGTCGCTGCTTTCAATTACGGCGGTCGGCAGCGAATCCAGCTTCAGCACAATGGCATTGTCGACAAAGTTCATCACCCGCGGGCTATACACGGCGCCGAGGTAATCCGAAAAATGGCCACACAAATTAGACAGCACCCATCGCGCCACGCTCAGGCCGAACAATACCCAAATCTGGCGGGCGAGATCCGGCGAGGCGCCGCGGAAATAACTAACAAAAACATCGATCAGCCGCGCGAAAAGCAGCGCCTGAGCCAAGTTGAGTATGCCGGCCACCACATTCACCACTGTCAGAGCTACTACATAAAACTTGCTGGCCTGGTAAGCCAGATGCAAGTTACGACGAAAAAGGTGGAACATGGTAGTAGTATAGCAAAACTCGGAAGTTCAGCGGACAGTAACTACAACATAAAATCAATCGTTTGGAGGTCCTTCCTCCTCGAACATGCGGTTAACCTCCGCTGAGGATAGAAAAGAACCGCGCAAAGGCTTATGCCAATACGCGGTTCGCTTGCCGAGAAAACGGCCTACAAATCCATGGACGCATCTTTCAGTGTGATGACCAGGCCATTTCCAATTGGAATAGACACAGATTCCACATCCAGCATATGATAGTCCGGATCTACCCCAGAAAGACTGGTCACCTGCCCAACTTCATCGGTTAAGCCGATCTCTTTGGCCGAGGCGCCAATACGCTGCATGGCGTCAAACAATTCCAGGTAAGCAATGAGCAGGGGGCACTGTAACCCAGTGAAAGTTGCGATTGGGCCAGCGCTGACCGTCTGGTCGACAATACTCAATTCACCGACTTGCAGAATTCCATCTTTGCCAGCGGTCATATCTCCCAACTCTACGACGAAAGGCCCCTCAGTATAGGTAAAATGACCGTTCGCAGCCGTAGGAATAGCCGCTTTTACTGCTTTCACCAGCAGTTCGGGAATTTTTAGATTCATCACACACTCCTTCATAAAGGTTCAGCCAGACACTATTTGACAGCAGCTGCGGTCAAATAAGTTTATACAAATTGAATGTGGCAGCATATGCCAGCCGCATTTGATAAACCAACCTAAACTATGATTGTTTTACAATTCATCGTCAATACTCAGGCGTTTCAACGACGATTTTTTAAATTGGGCAAAGCTGTTATCCATGATGCTAGCCCGGATTTGCTCAACCAGATGCACCGCAAAATACTCGTTATGGATAGAGGCCAGCGTGGCGCCGAGGATTTCGTCGGCACGGAACAGGTGGTTAATATAGGCGCGGGTGTAATTTTGGCAGGTATAGCAAGCACATTCGGCATCGATGGGGGAGAAGTCGCGCTGGAATTTTTGGTTCAGGATATTAATGCGGCCATCCAGTGTGTAAAGCGCGCCGTTGCGGGCTTGGCGGGTAAAGGCCACACAGTCGAAGGTGTCGATGCCGTACTCGACCCCGAGAAAAAGATCGCTGATTTGGTTGCCCATTCCCAGCAGATGGCGCGGCTTGTCTTCGGGCAGCTCCTCGCATGCCCAGCGCACCACGCTGGAAATTTCGCCCGGCTCGTACACGCCGCCGATGCCAAAACCATCACAGTCGAGCCCCGCCATAAACTTGGCCGACTCACGGCGCAAGCTTTCGATGCGCGCCCCCTGCACAACGCCGAACAAAGCCTGATATGGTTTGCCGGCCGCCTGATGCTCGGCCCACAGCCGGTCGTGTTCAACCTTGCTGCGCTCGGCCCAGGCGTGGGTGCGAGCCAGCGATTCACGAATATACGCTTCGCTAGCCAGCGGACTCAGTGCTTCATCAAACGCCATGTGAACATCCGCGCCAATTTGCCATTGCAGCCGCATCGAAACCTCTGGTGTCAGCCGTTGCAGCGAACCATCCAGATGCGAACGAAACGTCACGCCATCGTCATCCACTTTGGCCAGCTGCTTGGCACTATGTTTGGCTGCCGTGGCGTCGCCGCGCTGCGAGTGTGTCACTTTGTCAATGCCTTTTTTGTAAGCCATGCCGAGGCTAAAGGCCTGGAAGCCGCCGCTATCGGTAAATGTTGGCCCGTCCCAGTGCATAAACGCAGCCAAGCCGCCGGCCGCTTCAACAACGTCGGCACCCGGCCGCAACATTAAATGATAAGTGTTAGCCAGCACCGCCTGGCCACCTAAGGCACGCACCTGCTCGGGTGTCAACGCCTTAACCGTAGCTTTGGTTCCGCCCACAATAAACGCAGGTGTTGCTATATCTCCATGGGGTGTGTGCAATAGGCCCGTCCGCGCCAACGTGCCTGGTAATTTACTGGTTATAGTAAAATGATAATCTTTCATAATATGTCATATTCCTGACGCTGCGTTTTTGCGAAACCAACGCAGCGTCAGGAACAGCAACTAGTTATTTACCTCGGGTACAGCACGGCCTCGATGGGTGAGACCAGTGGTAAGAGGCTCCTCGTTACCCCATCCCCGGTGAATGTCGGGCTGCCCGCCGAGCCAGATACGTACACGCAGGAAGGCGGGTAAGCCTCCACTTGACGAAGGTAGAAGTTAACCAATCGGTACCCCAATCCGGCATTTTCCACAGGTATCCAATACCCGTCTATGCCCTGCCTGCGCATCTCCGCCTTGCGATCGTCACTGACCAGTTGTTTTACCCCAAGTGGCTTGAGCGCTGCTAAAATTTTATCAGCCTGCGCCCAAAACACTTCGGGCGTGGCAGCTGTTATACGATAACAAAAGCCAATAACCATCTCCTGCGACCAGGCCGCCTGCTCTAGTTGCGCCCGCACGGCTCCGAACCGCCGCGTGACGGGACCAAGGGGGTTAGACAGATTCGGGTAGACGACGTACTGATCCCCTGGGGTCCAAAAATTTTCGTTAATCACGGTGAACACCGTTCCTTTCAAGGAAAAACTTGGCAACGGTTACCAAGCTACGCTGCATTATAACATAATTATGAGATCGTCGCCACGGATAGTATTGACTATTTTGGTCATATGTGTTAGTATATAACCTATACTCACTATCCAGCAGGACGCTGTTGCCGAAAGGCTAGAAATTAGGGTGACTGATGTCACTTTTTAACAGAAAACTGGAGCAGCCCGAGAAAAAATCAAGCCTGGCCGACCAGCTCCGGGAAAAAGACCGCAATTGGTATGAGAACGAGCCGACGGTTGAGCTGCGGACTGCGAGCACGCCCAGGAGGGCCGGCCCCACTAATACGTCCAGGTTCCGAACACTTGGCAGAAAAGAGCGATAGTTGCACAGCTTGTGTCACATCCGTGACGCAGGCTGTTTTTGATTGACGAAACAGCTTATTCAAAGGCTTGAACCTCAAAAGCGTCCCTTATTGACATCCTACGACGGTAATTATATTATAGTCGCAAGCAGCCGGACTGTCCGGCGCTTATACGATTACGTGGAGGTACCCGTGATAAACACCGACCTGAGCCCGGCTCAAATCGCTTCGGCCGTCGTTACTCCAGTGCTGCGTATGCTAGAAAATCGCAGCAGTGAGCCCTATCCCGTTGATATGCTTGTGCTCGCCGCCTTTTGCTCGCTTTATAAAGAGGTCGAGCAGTTTACTGCCGAGTGGCTTGTAGTGCAGCTGGATCCGCTCGTGGCCCGCACCATTGTGCACAAAGCTATCATTGCAGCCGCTATTGCACTGGCAGCCGACGAGCCGCAGAAACCTGCCTTGCCTCGAGTTGTGCAGGCGCTGCAAACCGGCCTGTGTATTGCCAACGATTTGGCGGTGCACACGACGTTCATCGCGAACCTGTTGCAAGGCGGTGTAGACAGCGCGCTGCTCATTAAGCTCGATGAAACTCCGAACGCTCGCTACTGTTGGAGCGAGGCGGGGAGAGCGCTGTGCCGGGATTTTAGGCGTCTGCGCGCCGAGCAACCCGCCTAATCGTTACTAACCAACCGCAAAGATGGGCCGTCCACAAACGGCCCATTGTTTATGTAAACTACACAATCAGCATGCTGTCGCCGTAGCTCAAGAATCGGTAGTCGTGGGCAATGGCATGCTGGTAGGAGGCCAATAAATTATCCCAGCCAGCAAAGGCGGCTGCCATCATCAGCACCGTGGACTTCGGTGCATGAAAATTAGTCAGTATGGCATCGACAATTTTAAACGTATATCCGGGATAGATAAAAATATCGGCCTCGCCGTGGATGGCTGCGGGTGGGTCAGCCGTCAGGAGCTGCCCGGCAGCGTATTCCAGCGTTCTGGTTACGGTGGTACCGACCGCCACCACGCGCCGCCCAGCCTGTTTGGCTTGCCGGATAGCCGTGACGGTCTCGGCGGGAATCATGAAAAACTCGCTGTGCATATGATGCTCGGTGATGTTGTCGGTGCGGATGGGCATAAAGGTGCCAAGGCCAACATGCAGGGTAAGTTTGACGATAATTACCCCCT
>DATLVY010000031.1:0-7416 GCA_035576845.1 Candidatus Acidiferrum sp.
TAAGATGATGTTTGCGGTGTTAGTCGATAAGCCAGCCTCCGTCCGCCCTGAGCCACCACGTCAAGTGCCGCCTGCCCCAGCAGCAAAGCCTCAGCCTCACCAACCGTTGCCTCAACCTTCTTCACCGGCTCTGCAGCGTCAAGCAAAATTACCGCCAAAGCAGGTTCCTCACCAGCAACCCCTCCAGCCGCAACCGGCGGCGCAGTCGCCCTATAAGCGTCCGGCCAACGCCTGGCATAGCCACAGTCAGCGTCCGCAGCACACCACTGGTCGCCCTGCTGAACGTAGACAACGCCGGGCTTACACCTCACCAGAAGATTCACTGCTCAAGATGCTGAACGAAACTCAGAATCAGAAGTAGCTATTCTTTTCCTTTTTACTAAACTTCTTGTCTCCAAGCGGTTTTAACGAATTTGTGTCACCAAATAATTTAGGTTTTGGCCCAATAGACACTAACAGTTAAACGCTAGAACGCACTGGCTAAGCTATTTGATCCGCTATTCTTGTTTCGAACTGGCAAGAAGGGATTCGGCGGGCTATTGTAGCTCAGCTTAACTGTTATAGTCTTGGAGTCTGAGGCCGTATAAAAACCCTGATCGGTCACCGTAGCGGTAATGTTTTCGTCTCCACTTGCCGTAAAGGTCTGAGTAACGCTGTAGCTGCCCGGACTACTGATGGCTTGGGACATAATTGACTGGCCATTAGCGGTAATGTCCAGCTGCTGCAAGCCAAAGGTGCCCTGCTCGACAACAGCGGTAATCGTGTAGGTGCCTTTTCCTTGTGGAGTGGTGTTAAGCTGCACGGACGGTTTAGTATCAGAACATTGATGTGCCGTGTCACTGTCGTTTGGATCATAGCCATCAGGGGCAGTATAGGTGGTTGTCTTGGTGATCGGGTCATTAAAGACTTGGACAGCCAGGGTTGTCTTAGCACCATCCGGAGTACAGTCGGTAGCTTTTTTCTTTGAGACTTTATCAAACGTCATTTGCACACCATCGGCATTTGTTGGCTTTTGATACCACGAAGGGAAGAGATCGGTTTTACCATTGACCGTTAGCCTTTGAATACCAGCCGGCTGCTTAAACCAGTCACCAGATTTCCAGCTGCCGTCTTTAGCAAAAACTTGCTGGTGGGCTTGGCTCATAAACAGGCTAAGCACCGTGCCAGAAGCTTGATCTGGGTAGCCGGTCAGCGGTGCGCCATCATGCCTGCCGATCCATACGCCGGCCGCTACACGGGTGGAGTAATCCATCATCCAGCCGTCTTTTTCCTTGCCACTGCCGTTGTCGGTTGTGCCTGTTTTTGTAGCCGTCTTTACGCCAGGCACTACAAAGCCAGCATAAAAGGCGGGGTTTCCGAAGGTTCCAGAACGGGCGACCGGGTCGCTCAGAATATCGTCAATCATATAGGTCACCTGCGGATCGAGCACTTGCTTGGAACTTTGTTGCCATTGTTGAATGGTCTGCCCTTGAGCATTAGTGACGCTCAGAATATCCGCCTCCTGGTTGGCAACGCCGTTATTCGCGAGGGTAGCATAGGCGTTAACATGCTGAACCAACTGCACGTCGCAGGCACCAATAGCAGCCGACAAGCCGTAGTTACCATTTGTGCATGATCCGGCATTACCATACGAAGTATCCCCCATGGCCTGGGCAAGGCTCACCACATTAGTGATACCCGAAATGTACGCTGCCTCAACGGCTGTTGTATTGCGCGATTCGGCAAAACCGCGGCGAGCAGTAATGTTGCCTTCAAAACGGCCATCAAAGTTGGACAGCTTGGCGCCATAAATATTGCTAATATCTTTATCTTGCAAGATACTGCCTGCCCCAAATGTCTGAGAACCGTGTAATGCAAAAAGGGAGGCGTAGTCGGCGTATTTGATACTTGACCCTGGCTGCAACAACGAGCGAGCTGCATCGGTAGCGCCAAAATTTTTATCGTTATAGTCGTAACTACCGACCTCAGCTAAAATCTGCCCAGTGCCTGGGTCTACCGCTGCAAAGGCCAGGTTATCGGCACCGGCAGCTGCAAAGGTATGCGTGGCAATATATTTGTTATAGCTGGTGGTAACCGCATTTTGAGCAATATCTTGCAAACGCCAGTCAAGCGTTGTCTTAACCGTTAGGCCACCAGCACGTACCAGCTGTTCGCCCCATTTTCTCTCCAGCTCTTGCTGTACAGCCAGCACAAAATGAGGGGCTTTAATATTTTCATTTGCCGACAGCTCGGGCTTAGTCATGTCTAAAATGGGCACCTTTTTAGCATCCTCGGCCTGTTGCTTGGTGATATAGCCCTGAGTCGCCATATCGTCAAGCACGATATGCTGTCGTGCAATGAGCGCCTTATTGCCATCAGTATTATACGGATTGTAATAAGAGGGACTTTGGGGAATTGCCGCTATCATCGCTGCCTCGGGGAGCGTTAGATCTTTAGCCGATACACCAAAGTATGTTTCAGCAGCAGATTCAACGCCGTTGCGCCGGCCACCATATGGACTTTCGTCGAGATACATGGTTAAAATTTGGTCTTTGCTGTACATCCGCTCGGCCTCGATGGCCAAAAATGCCTCTTTAATTTTACGCGAGACATCAAAGCGGTTGGTGGCAGCATCTTGAGCAAAAAAGACATTTTTTATCAGCTGCTGGGTCAGGGTAGATGCGCCCTGAGTATCGCCGGTATGCAGGACGTCGTTAATACCCGCCCGGATAATACCAGTAATACTAATTCCTCCTTCGGTGTAGAAATTCTTATCTTCAATGGCCACCGTGGCTTGTTTCATAACCGGCGCGATATCTTGCGATTGTACAACCAGTTTGTAGTCGCCAGTACCAGTGTCTTCCCAGAGCAGCACACCGTTGCGGTCGTAGTATTTGGTAACGGTGGATTGAACATGCTTACTGAGATCACTTGGGTTCAAAGCAGCCAATTGCTGGCGGTAGTACGCAAACGAAGCAGCGACCAAGATAGCCCCCACAACAACAATCACAGCCAAAATTTTGAGTGCCATTTTTAAACCACGCATGCTAAACCAATACTTAGCCACGCGTTTTGGATGCATCCTATATAGCAGACGCCTTAGGGGATGCTTTGGCAAAGTCGACAAGTACTCAGCCCGGCTGCGCGCTTGGGCATCCTTTTTAGACTTGCGGCGTGCGGACAAATTGGCGTACACATTTAGCGCTTGTGGTCGCTTTTTCATATTTCCCCTAATGAATATCTGCTCATAATATATAAACCTTCATTTTAGTATAGCATTTTGCACCATTCAGCAAGCAATTTTATTACAGCATATAGCGTAAACCTGTACGGTGGCTGATACTTCTTGTATAGTACACAGTAGTTATGCAAAAACTTACCTTGTCCGAAGAACTAACCTGGCGCGGTTTTGTTAATCAAACCACCTATAAAGATATCACGGCGCTCGATAAAACATCGCTGACATTTTACTTTGGCGTTGACCCCAGCGCTGCTTCGATGACCATAGGCAATTTGGCCGCAGCCATGATGGTGCGGCATTTTATCGACCACGGCCATAAGGCCATCCTGCTGGTTGGCGGCGCCACTGGGATGATTGGCGACCCGAAAGACGATGAAGAACGCACGCTGAAATCGCTCGACGAAATCGCCAAAAATAAGGCAGCCATTGCCGACCAGTACCGCCGGATTTTTGCCGGTCAGCCATTTGAGGTGGTCGATAATTACGATTGGTTCAAGGACCTAGGCTACTTGCAATTTTTGCGCGAGATTGGCAAACATATGTCGATGACCCAGCTACTCGACCGCGAGTTTGTGCAATCGCGCATCGGGCAAGGCGGCAGCGGACTCAGCTACGCCGAGTTTAGCTACTCGCTAATCCAGGGGTACGACTTTTTGCACCTCTTCCGCGAACATGATGCTACTTTACAGCTAGCCGGCGCTGACCAGTGGGGCAACAGCATCGCCGGTGTTGAGTTAATCCGCAAACTAGAAGGCAAAGAAGCCCATGTCTGGACCGGCCCACTGGTTATCAACACCGCTACCGGTAAAAAATTTGGCAAGTCCGAAGGCGGAGCCGTCTGGCTGAACGCCGACATGACCTCTGTTTTCGACTTTTACCAGTTTTGGCTGAACGTGGACGATGCCGGCGTCGAAACCTACCTAAAATTTTATACATTGCTGCCAAAAGACGAACTTGACAATCTGATGCGCGAATTTAAAGCTGCGCCCGAGCAACGCGCCGCCCAAAAACGCTTGGCGTTTGAGGTAACGGCGCTCGTCCACGGCCAGGCTGCAGCCGAACAGGCCCGCGACGCCACCGCTGCTTTATCGCGCGGTGAAGGAAGCGCCACGTTGCCAACTGTTACTGTTCCACTTGGCGAACAAAATACCGCCAAGCTGTTAGTGGATGCCGAACTTGCACCGAGCCTTTCGCATGCCCAGCGCCTCATTGCCCAAGGCGGGGTCAAACTAAACCGCCAAAAAGTCATGGGCGCTACCATCACGCTGCATAACGGTGACATACTGCAAGTCGGCAAGCGTAATTTCGTCCGCATACTCGGCCTATAAATAACTGCGGGCTCGCAACCCTTGTAGCGAGCTGCTCGTGCCTTGACGCCCGTGCCGATGTTAGCTTTACTAGCGTCAATGCAGGCAATTTTGGCCTGCACAGCCACCATACGGTTAGTTAGAGGCTTCCCGAACGTCGTCTTACTAGAGTTTATTGAGTCGGTACCTCGTGCTGACTCAATCCATGCCTATGATTAGTGATTAAATATATGATATCGAAGGCTACTGTCTGAGTCTTTGTGCCGTCAGTCAGATAGTGAGAGTCGGGTGATACCCGATTTTTTATTTTGAGATAAATAACAGCTCTGGCATACAATACTACTGTGGATCTCAATCAACCAATCAAAGCAGCTAAGGGCATTGGCCCAGCGATAGTCGAGAAGTTAGCAAGCCTGGGGGTTGCGACTATCGGCGACCTGTTGTATTTTTTTCCACGCCGCTACGAAGATTTTTCGCATGTGACGCCGATCGCTAAAATTGTGCCGGGAAAGGTCACTCTCAAAGCGCAGGTTGAGTCGGTGGTCGGGCGATATGTGCGGCGCGGGCTGCATATTATCGAGGCAGTGATTGACGATGGAACGGATAAAACGCGAGCAGTGTGGTACAACCAGCCTTACCGCGCGACGCAGCTCAAAAAAGGCGAGACGTTTTACTTTTCGGGCGAGTATGAAATGCAGCGTAACCGGTATGTACTGAGCAATCCGGCTACCGAGCGTGAGGCGGATTTTAGTGTCAGCACCGGGCGGATTGTGCCGATTTATCCCGAAACCAAAAACCTTAAGTCGGTGCAAATCCGCCGGGCGATGCGCGAGCTGCTGCCCCTGATGCAAGTGTTGCCCGAAACGCTGCCCGCCAAACTCATCAAGCGCTACAAACTAACAAGTATCAACGATGCGCTGCGCCAGCTGCATTTTCCCGAATCAACCGAACAGCTCGAAGCAGCCAGGCACCGTTTGGCCTTTGAGGAACTGCTCGAAATCATGTTAGCCAACGCCCTCAACAAACAGGGGAGTGCAGCGCTCAACGGCTACAGCATTGCATTCCAACAGCCGCGTGCCGAGCAGTTTGTTGCCAGCCTGCCGTTTGCCATGACCGCTGCCCAAAAGCGCGCCGCCTGGGAGATTTTGCAGGACATCGCTACCGGCACGCCGATGAATCGACTATTGCAGGGCGATGTCGGCTCGGGCAAAACTGTGGTCGCAGCCATGGCCATGTTTATGGCCGTCCAAGCTGGCTATCAAGCAGCGCTGATGGCGCCGACCGAAATTTTAGCCATGCAGCACGCCGAAACCTTGTCGAAACATCTCGAACCCCTTGGACTGCGGCTGGCACTTTTAACCAGCGCCGTCAAACCCGCAGCCCGCGAGCTATTACAGCAATATATTGCCAGCGGGGAAGTGGATATCGTGATTGGCACCCACGCCTTGCTGCAAAAAGACAGCCAGTTTGCCAAGCTCGGCCTGGTAGTTATTGACGAGCAACACCGCTTTGGCGTCGAGCAGCGCGGCCTGCTGCTGAAAAAAGGGGATGTAATGCCGCACCTCCTCAGTATGAGCGCCACACCCATCCCGCGCAGCCTGCAGCTGACCTTGTACGGCGAACTGAATATTTCGGTGATTGGCGAGCTGCCCAAAGGCCGCCAAGCTATTGTCACGAAACTGGTTTCGCCATTCCAGCGCAAATCGATTTACGAGTTCGCCGAGCAACAGATCGAACAGGGCAGACAAGTGTACGTGGTGTGCCCGATGATCGGCGACGACCCGAAGAGCGAGCTCAAAAACGTCGAGGCCGAATACGCCAACCTCAAAGCCAGCACCTATGCCCACCGCCGCGTCGCCATGCTGCACGGCCAGCTGAAATCAGAGGAAAAAGAGGCAGTGATGCAAAAGTTTAAAGTGGGTGAAACCGACGTACTGGTTACCACGACCGTCATCGAGGTCGGCGTTGACGTACCAAACGCCAGCGTCATGATTATCGAGGGCGCCGAGCGCTTTGGCCTAGCCCAGCTCCATCAGCTACGCGGCAGAATCGGCCGCGGCCAGCACCAAAGCTATTGTTTTTTGATCCCAACCACAGCAAAAAACCCGTCCGAGCGGCTGCTGGAGCTCGAAAATTCTCAAGATGGCTTTTACCTGGCCGAGGTCGACCTGCGCCTGCGCGGACCCGGCGAAATTTACGGCCGCATGCAGCACGGCGCGCTCAACCTGCGCATCGCCAGCCTCGGCGACACCAAACTAATCAAACAAGTGCAGCAGGCGGCCGAGTGGCTGCTGGATTCCAAGCTCGATCTGTTACAATACAAACAGCTCAGCGAAAATGTCAATAAATATCGCCAGCTGACATCATTAAATTAGAGGTTAGCCCGAGCACGACCTGGCTCATTTTGTAAGGCTCATATTCCCCATGCAACCGGAGCTCGCTGCTTGCGAGCGCAGGGGCCTGGAAAAATGAGCCGGGTCGTGCTCGGGCGTCACAAGCAATGAAACTAAAAATCACCAGCGGCACCCTCCGCAGCCGCCAATTCGAAACCCCAGGCACCGAAACCACGCACCCCATGGGCGAGCGAGTAAGATTAGCCTTGTTCAACTCGCTTGGCGATATCTCTGGCCAAACCATCCTCGACCCCTTTGCCGGCAGCGGCGCGCTGAGTTTCGAAGCCCTCAGCCGCGGCGCAAGCCACGCAACTTTAATCGAGCGCGACCGCCTCGCTCAAAAAATCATCCAAGCAAATGCCGAAAAGCTAGGTTTAACAGCACAAACCACCATCATCAACGGCTCGTCCCAAACCTGGAGCGCCCAAAACCCAGGCGCCCAATTCGATCTCATCCTGTGCGACCCACCGTACGGCGATGTGCAGCCAGAAGCGCT
>DATLVY010000032.1:0-10222 GCA_035576845.1 Candidatus Acidiferrum sp.
GTGCTCGAGATTGGCACCACCGAGGTCGGCGTTTGCAGCGGCTGCTTCACACCAAGCAACTGCTGGATGGCTTTTTCGGTGACATCGTAATCACCTTCGCCGAGCGCCACGTAGCGGATATTCCCCTGTTTGTCGATAAGAAAGTCGGCCGGCCAGGAATCGTTTTGGAAGGCATTCCAGGTAGCATAATCGTTGTCGAGCGCCACCGGATAGGTAATGTGGTTCGCCGCCACAAACTGTTGCACGTTGCTGGCGATATGCTCGAAGGCAAACTCCGGCGTATGCACGCCAATTACCACCAAGCCGTCTTTTTGATACGCTTTGTACCATTTTTCAACGTACGGGAGGGCTCGGTTGCAGTTAACGCACGAGTACGTCCAAAAATCGACTAGTACAACTTTTCCTCGAAGCTGCGATAATTGAAGTGGCGTGCTGTTTATCCAGTTGGTCAGCCCTATCAACTCGGGGGCTGGTGTGGGCTGGACATTCAGTACGCCATTTCCACTTGCAGGCGTTGCGATCGATTGGTGCTGCTGGGTCAGCAAGATTTGCTCGATCTTTGTCTCGTCAAATGGCAAATACCCCGCCAGCCAGGTCTCGAGCCGCACTTCCTGGCCAAGCATAATCACAATGCCGATAGCTATAAACACCAGCCCCAAAACTCTCCGGAACCAGCCGTGCGTATCAACCACCCAGTTAAGCCGAGACAAAAACCGCTTGCTGGCCAGGGCAATGGCGAGCAGCGTCACCACCAGCGCCAAACTGTAGGCAATAAGATAAACCAAACCACCGGTAAAATCCCGCGGCAAAACCGACGCCAAAATAAAGGCATACGTGGGGCTGCAGCTCGAAAAAACCGGCCCCAACGCCAAGCCAATTAGTATTGGGCCAAGCGCACCCCGGCGTTGCTCGCCCTCGCCAAGTAAGCGCTGCGTGGCCGACTGCCAATTAAGCCGCGCAACCAGCCCTTCCCACGCTTCCGGGAAAACCCCCACCAGGCCAAGTGCCACCAGCAAGCCGCCCGATAGGTAATCTAGAATGGTCACCGACACATTGGCCAGCGACGCGCTAACCTTCAGGATGAGCGTAAAAATGATAATCGAGCCGGCAAGCGACGCCGCGATAATATACGGCCGCAGCCGCTGGCCCCTGCCGCCGCTAACTGACCCGCCGACAATCACTGGTAGCAGCGGCAGCACGCACGGCGCCAGCACCGTCAAAATACCAGCGATAATACTAATTAACAGCAGCAGCATGTACACTTAGTATACGCCTGTGATGGCCGTACCCGACAAATTGTCTCCGCTTAACCAAAGTGGTTTGCGGTAGTTGAAAGGCAGACACATGAAGTTGCCAAAGTTACCCAAGACACGCTGGGGCCGTTTCTGGATGGCACTGGCTATTGTGGAATTGCTGGCCCTGATTATGAATTTTACGCTGACGCGCCAACGGTACCAACCTGGCGTGTGGCAGGATTATACTGTCAACCCAATTATTGCCAGCAATTGGGATTACTTGACCTGGAACAAAGGCCATCCGTGGGATTTCCGGCCATATGACCAGCCGATTACCCACTCGGCACACATCGCTGGCGACCCGCGTGCACCTGGTACGAATACCATTTTGGGCCCGCTCGTAATCGACTTCTTATGGTGGACGGTGGTCGAATTTAAACTGGCCGACCCTGCCGCGACCAGCAGCTGGCATCTTGGATACGTCTCTGGCGGCGCGTTCTACTGCACGGTTATGCTTCGGCCCGACCAAACTGTCGGCTCATTTGTTGGCCCTGGTGACGCTGCATTCTTTGCCATCGACGATCAGGGTCGCAATATACCGCTTGTGCTGGTAAGCCGCACCAGTAAATGGGACGCCGTTGTACGCGGCATACTCCTGGTGTGACGGGTCAGCATATAAAAGAACGCCACCCCGCGGGGTGGCGTTTCACTTGTAATGCTAGTTGCCTAGCTCCTCAAAATGGTGCACCTACAAAATTTGAACTTCGCTCAGATTATTGGCGAAACGCCTCTCGTATCACTGTTTCCAGCTTCGAGCCTAGCAGATTTGGATACAACAGGCGGGCAGCCCGGGAGATTACCTCCAGAGTCATCTCTTCAGTTGCCAAAGCAGCAATAACAGCTTCTCCCTGTTCTTTTTCTAATGTGCCAGCCTGCACATACAGGTAGCTGCGCAGCTTCTCGAACAGGCTTTCTACCTCGATAGCAATCTGCAAGTTCTCGTCATGTTCGATGCGGTATTGCCGCTGCTGTTCTTCGGTAGCACGCGAAGCGAAGGTTATGCCCGTATCCGTTGGGCCAAAAGCATAGAGCTCATCCCCTTCGCCCAGTTCCTGCACAACAGCATTGGTATTGATAGTCTTGAACTGGCTGCCAGCAGCAATATGGACCGTGCCCTCATCATGCAACCCACAAAGCTCCTCTTCCACCAGCCGGATCGAGAGCTTGCCATTCGACAAACCCTCAACCTGCAAGCGCAATGCGTCGATGGTTGCCGTAAGCGCCAAACCTTTGAACTGGTCGAGGAAATCGTGCAAGTCAACAACGTGTTGCTCGCGGTGGATGATAAACAAGGCACACAGCCTCAGCCTGGACTCAAAACCACCAAGGGAACCTGTACTCATCAACTTTCTCCAATCTTGAATGAACATGGTGCCCTTTTAGGCACCAACTTGTCAATCAGCATAGAAAGACGAGCTAACTGTAGCATAAAAATATTTAGACCACAAGTGATGCTTTCAGCGTAGTTGTCCAAAACAAAAACCCTACTAGCACGCTGGTGCGTTCGGGTTGGGGCTAAGGCAGCTTTTTAATGAGGGTTTCCACCGGCAAACCAATGATGCCACATATTCGTACAACGTGTTGCATGTCGTGCACTGGAACCTCTAACGCCCGTATGGCTCGCGCGCGGGCAGCCGGGTCTTGGCAGGCTTCGGCCTCAACTTTCACATACGGCAGCAGCCTAGCAGCAAGCTCACGCAACGCCTGGATTGCCAGTTCGCTTTCCTGTCGGTAGCGTCGGCGCTCCGCTTCCTCAAGGCGGCGTTCGTGCAGCACTTCTCGCGGCGCAGGTTCAGTCGGAATCGGTCCACGCCGGTCCGGGTCAATTATGTAAATGGTGTCGTTGTCGAGCAACTCCTTCACTACTTCGTTTGAGGCACTGGCCGCCTGTCGGACAACAATAAAAAGCACCGCAGGATCAGCAAACTCTTCAAACGAGTCAAACAGTAGCCGGTCAGCCCACAAGAGCACCTTGCCACCCGCACTTTTAACTCGCAAGGCTTCTGCGAGCGCGTTAAAAAATGTTTCTGGGTAATCAATGATCAAACTTCGAAGATGCGATAAGTTGACACTTCGGCTCCGGCTACCATTCAAAAAAGCGGCACAACTTTTTACTTGGCTATTGCCATGATTGAGACTCATCAAGCTACTCCTTCGGGCTGTACAAACCAGCGCAACTAATTCACTCGGAAGATGAGCCTTACTGTAACACGAAGTGTCTGCCCAACATAGCCCTATCGTCGAGGACCTGGCCCGAGCCGGACGGATACACGAGCGGTGCTTCAACATCGGCACTTTGCCAATAATCCAACACCGGCTGCACAATCTGCCAGCACGCCAGCGTTTCGTCACTTGTAGTAAAAAGGGTGTGATCGCCGCGGGCAGCGTCGACTAAAACTCGCTCGTAAGCGTCGGGATGTTCAGGGGCAGAGCCGGCATCGCGGTATTTATAACTCATCTGTGCAGTTTGTAATTTGTCGTCGAAACCGGGCTTTTTAACCATTAAATCGAGCTCGATGCCCTCCAAGGGGTAGAGCCGGAAAACCAATTTGCCCGGCTGTTTGCCATAGCGGAACAGCATGGTGATTTCAGTCAGTTTTTCGTCCATGGCTTTGCCCGTTTCAAGGGTAATGGCGGTATCATGCCAGCGATCGTTGGCAATTGCGAGGCCAAGTTTAACGTAGGTTTCGGTGGTGCTCTGAGCGTTGCCGACCTCCTGTTTGTATGTGTCGTATTGGGCACGCTGGGCCACGGGCTTACCGCCTTTTTGCACCACACTCACCTGGGCAAGCAGCGCTAGCTTTTTATCGTGGATATCGCCGCTCGCCATCGAGCCTGGCAATTCCATCGTCACCAGCGCCAACAGCTGCAACAGGTGGCTTTGCACAAAATCGCGCAGGGCGCCGGTCGGTTCGTAAAACGCAGCCCGGCCTTCGATGCCGATTTTTTCTTTGGCGATAATATGAATTGCTTCAATATGCTCGCTGTCCCACACCGCCCCAAACAGCGGGTTCTCGCGGCGGAAAGTCAGGATGTTTTGTACGGTTTCGCGCGCCACATAGTGGTCGATCCGATAAATTTGCTCCTCGCTAAAGTGAGTTGACATGTTATCAACCAAGGTTTGGGCCGAAGCTGTGTCCCAGCCAAATGGTTTTTCAATTAACAAACGCGAGTCCGCCTGGCCATGCTTGCAACCCTCCGAAAGCCCACCCTTGCCCAAAAGCTCCACCACCGGCCCCACCGTTTGCGGCGGCACCGCCAGATAAAACAAGCGGTTCATGCACACACCGTTTGCATCTTCGATATGTTGCAGGTGCTCTTTAAGATTGGCATACGCCTCGGGGCTTTCGGGATCCATCGTGTGCACCACCAGCTTTTGCTGTAACTTGGCTAGCGCCACGGGGTCACATATTTTGTCGGCCTCATTCACGCACACTTCCACGTGTTCTAACAAACTTTCAGCGGTTAATTGCTGCCGAGTGACACCCATAATCATCGTTTGCTCGTGCACCAAGTTATCTTTCATAAGATGATATAGCGATGGCAATAGCTTTTTGGCCGCCAAGTCGCCGGTAATACCAAAAACTACAAAAATGGCCGGCTCGAGCTGTGGCTTGCCATCAATCATTGCTTGTTCAGGGCGTGACCGCCAAATTTATTGCGCATGGCTGCAAGTAGCTTGGTTGCAAAGTTGCTTTCGCCGTTTTGCGAGGCAAGGCGTACATCAAAGGCTGCCTGGATACTGGGCAGGCTAATACCCTCGGCTTTGGCAATTTCTAGCGTCCAGCGGGCTTCGCCAGATTCAGCGACATAGCCCTCGATGCCTTCTAGATTCGGGTTTTCGGCTAGCGCGCTTTGCGTCAACTCGTTAAGCCACGAGGTCACCACACTGTGTTGCTGCCACACTCGGCCGGCTTCCGCCAGGCTGAGGCCGTCAAACGGCCCTTCGCGCAGCATGCGGTAACCCTCGGCCAAGCTTTCCATCATGCCATATTCAATAGCGTTGTGCACCATTTTGACATAATGCCCGGCGCCGCTGGGGCCAAAATGATAATAGCCGCCGCTCGGTTGGGCAAGCGTTTCGAGCGCTGGCCGCACCAGCTGCACGGCGTCGTTGTCACCACCGACCATCATCGAAAATCCGTTTTGGTAACCCCACACACCACCGCTAGTGCCGACATCCACCAGCTGAATCCCGGCTTCGTGCGCCTTAGCGGCGCGCCTTTGGGTGTTGCGAAAATCAGAATTTCCGCCATCGATAATAATACTGCCTACCGGTAAAATCGCCAGCCACGAGTCCAGCTCGGCCTCAACTACCTCGGCCGGAACCATTAGCCACACAATGGCCACGTCGTCGGCAAAAGCGTCGACCACGTCGTGTTTTTCGTACGCCACTTGGGCACCAAACTTAGCCGCCTCGTCAACCGGCTCTTTGCTGCGGTTGGTAGCGATAACGCTATGCCCGTTTTCGGCCAGCTTACGGGCAATTTGCATACCCATGCGGCCTAGGCCAGCAACTGCGATTTTCATATATACCCCCTGATTTTGGTTTGCGGACTTGCCGCGCATGCATTCCGGTACTTGTTAGCGACAAGTCTCCCACAGCGACATCTAAAATGCACGGCAAGTCCTACCTATAAATATACACTTCCCTGAGTTGTTTGAATATCTGAGCAGATTGCTGGACGAGAGGAAGCGTTTCGTTCTGCAGTTTTTCAAGAGCAGGGTGCTTGTCCGCCCCAGCAGCAAACACAAAAGCCACGTCAACCTGCAGTAAAGCCTTTGGGGTTAGCGTAATCCGCTGGAATCCCGGCAGCCGGTAACCGGCTACCAGCGTTGCGGCATCCATCACGGGCGCACCGGGCAAAAGACCAGCCGTGTGTCCGTCGGCGCCAATGCCAAATTGCCCGATGATTATATCGGCCTCGGCAAAAGCGTGGCGAATCGTTGCATCATACGCCTCAGCTACCCCTTCTAGCAACTCGCCCGTCCGCAAAACTTGCGGCACGTCCAGCGCAAACCCAGCCTCATGCAGCTGCTGCCAATTAGAGTCGTGATGCCCCGGCGCGCCAAACCGCTCGTCCATCAGCATAGCCGTTAATGTGCCGGCTTGAGATTGCCCAACCAGCTGCCGCGAAGTCGCTACCTCCCGCGCGATATTCGACCCGCCCGACAGCAGCCATAGTACACGTTTTCCATCCTGAAGCTCCTGGGACAGCCGCTGATAAACAGCATCCTCACCCGTAGTAATATCACCGTAAGATATGGGGACGTTAGTACTACTCATGATCTTATAGTAGCAAACTATACCAGCATTCGTCAGATTGCTTTTGCAATATCACAATAAATATGCTATTGTAAAAATATGCCTGCAACGAGCAGGTTAGAGCCTCAGAGATTGGAATTAGAAATGACCAACAAAAAAACAAGCCCCGATGAAGTAGATGTAGTGGTGAGACAGATAAGCTTCTGGTATAAGGCAAAGACGTTAGCCTTCAGGCTTTTCATCTTCACTCTTGTGTGGATGGCCGTAGCATTAATCGTCGCACTCGCCATCCCCCACATTGAAAATAACATTGCGGCCGCTGTCGTTATTACAATAGGCCCCTTTGTTTTCGGATTTCTTGTCTGGATGCCCGCCCAGGCAAGATTTGAATATCTGCAGTCAAAATATAGCCGTCTGATGAGTGCCAAGCGCAGGCTTAATGCAGAAAGCTGAGGACGCCCATCGGGAGCATTTCTATCAGGGTGCGATTCCCGCATCCTGATAGAAACATTTGTTTTTAAGTCCTTGAGGACTTTTTTAGTTTCCGCTAAAAGTTACGATTTGCCTTTAAACCAAAACCAGGCGCCCAAACAGCGCCCGGCTTAGTTAAACCCTAAATACGTCTAATTATGGAAAACGTTAGTAACCAGGTTAATCGTAAGGTTTATAACACTGTTAGAAACGGTCTTTAGGCTTGCCATAAAGTTCCGAAGGTCGTAGATTGTGTTGATGTTATACGTATTCCCGCCGTATCCATTGCCTTGCTGGTGGGCATTCGCCGCCACATATTTTAAACACTCTTGCATGGTTGCGAAACCAAAATGCGCGAAACCCGGATGGGTGCATTGCGATGCGACGGTTGGTGGCACTGTTTTAGCGCTTGCCGGTACCGTTGCCAGCCCCATCGAAAGTGTCAATATTGCTGCCGCGAGTGTTGAACCGAGTATCTGTTTTTTCACTAATTTCATAGAGATAGGATTCCTGTTTAGAGTTGCTCACAAAGACTACCTTACTGGTTAATTATTAAATAAATACTAACTCTGTCTTTATTACTACGAGCCCAGCTATGTAAAAACGACGCGGGGATGGCTCCCGCATCGTTTACCTTGACCCCTGGCGAGCCGGAGGGCGATACCGGCCCCAAAAGAGTTCGGCGGATCCGCTATTACAGACGTTTCTTAAACCCAAGTTTATTTTTGCGGCGGGTCTCAAAACCAAGCGCAACTGCGCTGATTATCAGGCAGATGTAGGCTAGTGTGGCTATGCTCTGCGCCAGCCCTGCAAAGTGGGCAGCCTGCAGCAAAGCAACGTATACCAACGCCAGCACGGCCAGGCCAAAGCCGAGACGGCTATCGACTTTTCGCCACACCATTGGCACAACCAGCAGCGCTAGCAGCAGCTGGCCGATTTTGCTCAAAATTGCCAAGCCCACTAACAGGATAGTGCCAACTACAAAAAATAGCAGGGCCTTTAAAAATATTTTTAACTTTGGATTAAGGCGGATGCGCCGTGAACGCTTTTTTGACGAAGGCATAACGTAAGGGCGCCTCTGGAGCTGTGGCCGAACAGAACGCGCAGGTAGAGCGGCTGGTGCTGGTGCCACTGCAGGCGCGGGTGTCGATGTTGTTGGCCTAATTATGTCCATTGTTTTCATAGCATAAACTCATTCAATTTTATAAAGCAGCAGCGTATGGGTATTGGCTTGCAAACGCAAGCCCGGCTGAGCGCCCCAGTAGTTATACTGCTGCCAGTCTAATTCTTTGGCGAGCAAAATGTAGCGTATGCCCAGCTGCCGCAGCCGCGCAGTAACCGGCTTGCCTGCAGCCGCCGCTGGCAAAACAGTGTTACTCAGTTGATATTTTAACGGATCATAAACCGACGGACCAGCAGTATTAAACTCCGGGTTATCGCTGACTATCACCGGCCAGTCAAAGAATTTTGGCGCAGGGTTGGCGATAATCCTATCCGCAAAACCAAAGCTCATGTACAAATGCCAGGGTAAAAACAAAACGCTGCCGCTGGATGTATCCCGGTCGAGCTGAGCGTTAACCGCATACCAATCGGCGGGATATTGCACCGGGTGCAGCTGCGTGTCCATCCCCCACCACATCGGCCAGGAGTAAAGTGCGACCACCGCGCTAACTAGTAGCGCTGGCAAAAATTGCAGCCATTTAACGCGTTTGAAGGCACCCGCAAACAGCATAACAGCCTGGTAAATAAAATAAGCGTAGGCCAGCGTCAGCAGCATCACAAACTTTTGCGGCTCACGAAAACCCGCAAAAAACGGCAGATGGCTGGCCAGCCAGTCGCTCAAAAAGCCGAGCGCCAGCACGGTTGCAGCTCCAGCCAGCAACGTAAAATAAACCGCTCGTGCCCGGTCGCGCCGAAAAGCCGCGACAATACCGGCAGCGAGCACCATCCACAGCAGCAGTTGCCATAGCCACCAGTGCTCGATGGCATCGTTCGGCAAAATATACAGCTGGCGCACATCGGCCCAAAAGCCCTGCAAGCCCAGCACGGCCGGCAAAGTGCCCGCGCCGTTGGTATCGGCCGTGGCGTAAGCTTGGCGCTGGGCCTGGCCAAAACTCGCGACAGAATCTGCAATTGTCCCGTGCCCCAGCATTGCTGGCACCAGCCAATAGCTGCTGGCGACAAAACAAATCATCAGCAATATACCCAGCCATTTTGCCAGAGCACGCCAGTAATCGAGCTGCCGATGCTGCCACAGCGCCGACCCCAGCCCCAACACCACAACCAAAGGTAACATGGCAAAGGTGTGGATCGAGACGACACCAATCGCCGTTATCCAAGCGCTTAGCGCCAATGTTCGCCGCCAATTTTGCGCGCCAAACCATACAAACAAGCAATGGGTAAACCAGGGAAGCAGCGCGTAGCCCAGCAGCACATTATACTGTCCAGCCATAAAACGGCTATATGTAAATGGATTAACGATATAAAAAATGCCTGCCGTGTAGCAGCCCAGCAGTGCAATACCTCGAGAATTTTTAGCTCCAATGTATCCCAGCAGTCGGTGCATACCGATTCCAGTAAGCAGCAACGTAAACACAAGCAATAATTTCTCGACCACATCGCCAGGCAACATAAAATTCAAAACGTGCAGCACCAGCTGCAGCAAGTAGCTGCTACCTATCTGGCTTGGCAAGGGCAATTTGGGTGTAAAAATTATGTCGAGGGTTAAGATGTAGCCGGGCGCCAGTAATGGCCACAAAATCAGCAACACCACCGCCGCGTAGACCAGATATACGCCCCAGATTTTCAGCTTTGGCAGAGGCGCAAACTTTAACGCTTCCAACGCACGCTCCACAAATTTCTGTGGCGGATGTGGCTGTATATAAGGAATGCAATTGCACCTGCAAACGTCATGCCGCTAATTGCTACCCCGAGGACAAACCAGCGCTGCGGAGCAAACTCCATAACCATATCCATATCGTAACTGCCGTCGGCATTTTGCCGGCAGTTGGCGGCGGCCTGGCAAAATTGCTTGGGGTCGACAAACCAGCCGTTAAACGAACCATTGATTTCTAGGTGGTCCTGCGAAGAAACTTGGCTGACATGCGAAAATGGCCACCACGTATTTGCCTGCTGGTTAGCTGCTTCCAAGCGCCACTGGCCGCTGTAGCCCTCGGTTGTTTCGAGATAA
>DATLVY010000033.1:0-3586 GCA_035576845.1 Candidatus Acidiferrum sp.
TTGGTAATCCGATTAAATTCATCCTTGTCTATCACTGCAATGATGTCGCTTTTGGCGGGGATAAGCTGACGGTAGCTCGGGAAAGTGCCATCAATAAGCCGGCTGGTAATTTCGATGTCGTCCAGCAAAAACCGGACCTGATTCTCATCGAAAATCATTTTAATCTCACTCATTTCATCAGTCATAACCCGCAAAACATCCTGAAGCGTGGAGGCCGGAATAATGGCACTGACATCGGTAGTTACCGGCCCCAATTCACGCTCGGCCAAACGATAGCCGTCTGTGCCAGCAAGATACAACTTGCCTTCGAAACTATGACAAAACACACCGGTCAGCACGGGGCGAGTATCATCAGTCGAAGCGACCAGCACCGTTTGCTGGATTGCGCGCTTGAGTATATTTGTCGCGACGATCACTTCTTGGAGCGCCGTAATTTCTGGCAGGGTTGGGAATTCATCAGGCGGCATACCGTTAATTGTTGACTGGTAGGCGCCGCTTTTGATGTGCAACTTCGAACCTTCGGCCGTCAAACTGACGTTACCTTTGGGGAGGTTACTTATAAACTCACTCATCAGTCGGGCGGGGATAGTTACCGCGCCCTCGCTTTCGATTTTGCCGCCAATATACTCAGTTACGGCTAGCTCTAAGTTGGTCGCCGCTAAAAGTAACCGGTTGTTATCCGTTCTAAATAATATGTTGTTCAAAATTGGTAAAGGCGTTTTGCCGCTAGCAACTTTACCAACTACTTGTAGGGCTTTGGTTAGGTTTTCCTGTGTAACGGTGAGTTTCATTTTTCTGTCCTCCTTCTAATTATATGTAGTAGCAGTGATAGTAGGTATGGTGGATTGTGGGTACAAATACTGTTCGGCCGAGGTTACTGGGCCATTTTCGGCTGTGCATAAGCTGTGTGGTCGCAGTATGGGATAGTGGATGTTGGCGGTGGAAAGTGCGAATAGGGCATAGCCGTCCAAAAAGCTGGCGCCTGGTTTGTGGAAACTGTGCATGTATATCCACCGGTTTTATCCGGTATGTTTCGACAAGTTGTGCACAAGTTTTATACATAAAGTTTTTCCCGAATATCAGTCACTTGCTGGCGAATAATAAAGTCGAGCTTGATGGCTTTCTCGATTTTTTCAACCGAGTGAATGGCGGTGGTGTGGTCTTTTCGGCCCAACTCGCTGGCGATTTTAGGGAAGCTCATATGCAGTTCGCTGCGCAATAAATACATTGCGATCTGACGCGGCACCACAATGTGCTTGTCGCGTTTAGGGCTGACGATGTCGACCGGCTCAACCTGGAAGTGTTTGGCGGTTTTATCAATAACCTGTCGAACGGTGAGGTGATGCGGCCGGCTGGCGCGCACGTTGCCAAGTAACCCAGAGGCCGTTTGCAAATCTGGCCGGGTACCGCGCATCTCACAAAAGGCGAGAAGCTGGTTTAGGGCACCCTCGAGTTCGCGAATGTTAGTTTGTATATTGGTGGCCAAGTACTCCACCGTGTCGCGGTCAAGCGTAAAGCCGCTTTGGCCTGCTTTGGTTTGCAAAATGGCGCAGCGGGTTTCAAAGTCTGGCGCTTGCAGATCGATGGCCATACCCCATTCAAACCGGCTACGCAAGCGGTCTTCGAGGGTCGGAATAGATTTGGGCGGTTTGTCGGAGCTGATGATGATCTGTTTGTTAGCCTGGTGCAAGGAATTAAAGGTATGAAAAAACTCTTCCTGGGTTGCTTGTTTGCCGGCAATAAACTGCATGTCGTCGATAATCAGGACGTCGACGTTGCGGTAGCGGCTTGAATCCCACTGCTTGGATCTAGACTTCATACACTCCAAAAACTCATCAACGAAAGCTTGGGTAGAGGTGTAAAGCACATCAGCTTGCGGGTTTTGCCGAACAATCTCGTTGCCCACTGCTTGCATGAGGTGTGTTTTGCCAAGCCCTACACCACCATACAAAAACAGGGGATTATATTTTGTACCGGGCGAGCCAACAATCGCCTGGCAGGCGGCGTAGGCCAGATCGTTGCTAGAACCGACAATGAAGGTTTCAAAAACATACTTAGGGTTAAGGCTGTTGCCTTTAGTTTTGGTTGCAGTTGGAGCAGAAGCCACAATCTCCGTCGCAACCACGGCCGGGTGTATTGCTTCGGCAGCGCGTTTTTTGGTTGACGATTGGATGATGAACTCGATGTGGTTTACGGAAACTTTATTTCGTTCCAGCGTGTCCTTAATTTGCTGCGTAAACTTTACCTCAAGCTGCTGCTTGGTAAAAATATTAGGCACGGCAATGACGACCTGGCCGCCTTGCTGCTCAACAAGCTCGGTATTTTTAAACCAAGTCATAAAGCTGGCCCGCGATACGGTCAGTTCAATTTCACCAAGCACTGTTTGCCACAGCGAATTTTGCATTACCCCTAAAGACTCCCTCACTTTTTTAACCTATGATTAACTATAAAGTTTGGATGAGTTTTCCACAAATGCTTACGCTTATAAAGTCATATTGAACGTTAAGTGGGTGATTTATACACAGTTGCAACGTACCTCTGTAAACTTGTGGAAAACAACTTGCAAATTGGGGAAAAGTCTGCCAAAATACGAGGTAGTATATAAAACAACGGCTCGACCTAGCGACAAAACGCTGTCGAGCATTAAAGGATTTACATTATGCCACTTCGAACCCATCAACCAAAAGCTAGAAGGCGCGCCAAACGCGTTGGATTTTTGAAACGCATGAGTGACCTCGGCGGCAGAAAAGTGCTCAAAGCCCGACGGTTAAAAAACCGCAAGCAACTAACGGCCTAAACACGGTGTTGTTTTGCTAACTGCCGCATCGTTCGTTACTATTGGGGGATAATGCTGCAAACTCGCTTTCGATTTCACGGCTATAACGGACTTAAGTACCTCTTTAAACAGGGGAAAACTGTTCGTGCCAGGTCGATGGCTTTAAGATATGCGCAAAACCCAAGACGGACAGACAGCCGATGCGCTGTTGTTGTTGCAAAAAAAGTGCTCAAATCAGCGCCCAAGCGTAATCGTGTTCGCCGGCGAATCTATGAGGTTATCCGTACGCAATGGCTCAGTATTGCACCGGGGTACGATTTGTTGTTCACGGTTTATGAACCGCACCTCTGGGACATGCCCGCTGGCGAAGTGAGCAAAGCGATTATTGGGCTATTACAACAAGCTAAACTATGGCGGATGGACACCTCGCCCGTCACGCGGGCAGCCGACCAAACAGACGCCCTGAACTAACTCAAGCGTTTTGGCAATTACCCCTTCGCACCATGCAGCATCAGGCCGAATGCAACTTTGGGGCTCTGTAAGAGCCCTGAGTATGTAACGTGCGGAGTGGTGCGAAGGGATAATGGCCGGCGTTTTTGGTTGAGCGTTATGCCAATCTATGGTATCTTATAAGAAGTTATGAGTTTATTTGACCTGATTCTCGTGCAGCCGATTTTTAATATTCTGCTGTTTATCTATAGCATCATCCCGGGGCATGATTTTGGCATTGCCCTGATTTTATTTACCATTTTGATACGGTTTATCTTGTGGCCGCTCGTGCGTAAACAGTTGCACCAGACAAAAGTTATG
>DATLVY010000034.1:0-3088 GCA_035576845.1 Candidatus Acidiferrum sp.
CCACACCGCCAGCCAAAGCCAGGAGCAGTATAAGGATAGTGGCCAAGGCAATCCATTTGCCCCAACGACGACGCGGGTGCTTAGTAACAGGGGGCAGTAATAATTCGGCTTTACCAGCGGGCAGGGTCGGCTCAGCATGCGGCGCCAACCTCAGGCTTACGTCGGGAACTTTTTTATACGGTTTAATGTCCTGCATAGTGTGCCTCCAGATAGTCTTGCACGATGATCGCGGCGGCTTCGCTGTCGATGTCGGCTTTGGCAAAGCTTTTCTTGGCGGTCTGCAGGCGCTGTTCGGCCATTACCGAAGTCAGCGATTCGTCCTGGAAGGCGATCGGCAGCTTAAGCTGCTCCAACGTATCGTGCGCAAACTGCCGCACCATAGTGCTTTGCCGGGTTTCTTCGCCGTTGCTATTACGAGGCAAGCCGACGACCAGCTGCTGGGCGCCGTGCTCACGAATGAGTTCACTGAGGCGCGATACCAGTTTCGCGTCATCAACCGCGAGTGTGACCACCGGCATTCCCAAGCGTCCAATCGAGTCGCCCACCGCTACCCCCAGCCGTTTGGTGCCAACGTCCAGCCCGAGCGCTACAATCCTAGTTTCCACCACTGGTAACAGTAAACTTAATGCTTACTTTATGCAGGTCGCTGGGCACACTGGTTACCCAAAATGGACTCAGCTTAACTTCAACCTTACCGGCCCCGGGAATATCATTAATAATCTGCAGGGCGTCGCCGTACACTTTACCCTTAATCTGTTGGGCGATTTGCTGGCTGTCAATCTTGGGGCCGATGTGGCCAGTGGTCAGCAAAATGACACTGTAGCTGTTATCGCTCAGCTGCTGGAACGATTGAAAGTGGATACCGTTGCTGCCGTCATCAAACACCGCCTGATTAGGCTTGGCCGCTACCGGATCTTTGAGGCTATTAGCCAGCAGCTGAGCGATATCACTGCGGGCCAGGCCAAGCATGGTGTAAGTGGTATTAACCGTCAACGTCGCCTGGGTGGCTTGTTGCCCGACGGCCGGGTTGGCGGTTGGCGTATCGGCAGAGGAGGCCAAGCTCTCATCAATAACCAGCTGGTCGGCGCCGAACTGTCCCATCAGTTTCGTTTTTGAGGCATCGGCTTTCTGGCTAATTTGTTGGGTGAGCAGGGCTTGAGCTTTCGTAACATCGTCCTGCGAAACAACCGCGACCGTTTGTTTGCTGCCGCCCGTCATGTCGGACCCAACGGCGTCAATTCGGCCGATAACTTGCGTAGAGTAGCCCTGGGCGGCCAGATTGTAATTAGAGCCGATATCCGCCGCCTGCACGTCAACCGTTGCCTTGCCCGACATGCTACCCCCAAGCGTGCAGGTACTGGAAGGGCCGCTAAACGCTGGCACTGACACATCAGCAGTGCTGGTAAATTTAAGGCCGCTGCCATCAGAGGCCGTAAAAACAGTGCCCTTTGGCAAATCCAGGCCATCGCCGCCGTAGTCGCAGTTGCGGATGGTCATGGTGCCGGTGGCGTTTTGGCCAATATCCTTGCTGCCGGTGGCGGTAAAGCTGACCGATTCGGCATCTTTTAATTGCTGCTGGGTTGGTTTAAATTGCAAATTGGCCACATTGCTGGCACTAAGGCTAGGCTGCAGGCTAAGTGTCCGGTTAATGCCCACCGGGCTGGTGCTTGCCTGTATCGTAATAGCCGCTCGCGGGGCAATTGCCAGTGCCCAATACAAAAGACCAGCCACCACAATCACCACACCGCCGCCGATAAACAAACGTTTGCGAAACTTGTTAAAGTCGGGGACGCCAACCTTGCCTAACTTACCAAAGGATTTCGCTGCCGGTTTTGGTTCTTCCATTTGCGGCAATGACTCTTGCGACTTTTCACCAAAATCTACCCGTTCGGCTATGGCCTCGGCAGCAGATGGTGTAGGCGCAGCGTTAGCGGTTTCGGCACTTGCGGCTGATCCGGCAAAATCGCCGACTGGCAATGCCTCGCCGTTGATCGTATCGTCTGCGTCCTCAGCTTGCGGCGCAGCCAGTGACGAAAGCGTCGGGATTTCTGGCCGCGACTGCAAATTTTTAGCCACCGGGATTTTAATGCCGGCAGCCAAGCTGGTAAGCAGATTATCGCTGGTAACCAGCACGATTCGCTTGCCCGCCTCAGCCGCTGCTTTTTGAAGCAACTTTAAGTTAACTGCACTTTGCAAGGTTCCGGCGCGCTTGGGCGGCACCAGGGCCACCACATCGCTTTGGGCGGCTTTTACCTTGCTAATAACAGAAGTCACATCGTCTTCTACGTCGATATAAATAACGTCTTTTCGCATGCTATACGCTGAGTATCCGATTAAATTTGTCGCGGATGGTATTATCCTTACTCCCAATTATCGTATCATAGCCGACCCGCAGCAGACCCATGGCAGTAATAAAAATATGGTCGGTAATGGCGCCGGTTTTGTCAGTGATGCCAGCCACCTCGGAAGGGTGAATGTGCTGGACG
Organism: Candidatus Acidiferrum sp.; assembly: GCA_035576845.1. Taxonomy (GTDB): domain Bacteria; phylum Patescibacteriota; class Saccharimonadia; order Saccharimonadales; family EFPC-124; genus DATLVY01. Next base: position 2,487 of record DATLVY010000034.1, read on the forward strand.
GTTGGCTTGCGCGGAAACGGCAGCTTTTTGTACCAATCGCGCTCCTCGAGTGCCGCAGGGATTTTTTCTAACGACGAACCACCGCCGCATAGCAGGATTTTGGTCGGCAAATGGTCAATAGCTTCAAACTCGCCCAGCGCCAGCTCGACGCCACCCAGCCAGACTTCCAGCGTTTTATCGAGCGACTTATTGGCTTTTTGCTTTATGGTATCTTTTAAGTCATCATGTTCGATGTTCAGCTTGAGCTGCTCGGCTTCCTCGAAAGCGACATCAAGATCCGTTGCGATGGTGCGCGTAAAACTGCGCCCGCCGATGCCGAACATCTTGGTGCCCTCCACGCCGCCGTCGTTAACCACAGCCACATCGGTGGTGCCGCCGCCGACGTCCATCAAAATCGCCGTAAAATTACTGCTGGCATCGGTGCCGAGCACCGAACGGGCTACGGCAAACGGCTCGGCCGCCACGGCCAGCAGGTCGAGATCCAGCTCGCTCGCCGTGCGCTCCAGCGCCCCAATGTGCACCATCGGCGCAAAGGCCGTGTAAATTTGAATAGCCACATCCTTGCCCTGAAAACCAATCGGGTTGCTGACTTTGTAGCCATC
>DATLVY010000035.1:0-2450 GCA_035576845.1 Candidatus Acidiferrum sp.
GAGCGCCACGGCCCCAGCTAGAATCCTTGGCAACAGGCTCTTGGCGAGCGTTGCCCAATCGAAGCCCGTGTTGGGAATCGGGATAGACGGCAAGCCCATCAACAGGTTCGTCGATTTGTTGCGGCGGCTGGCTGGCCAATGCAGGAGTAGGCCTAAGTTTTTCTTGGCAGGGCGCGGCATCCGCATCGGCGGGGCTGTGAGGGGTGTTGTCCCCGGGCCAGGCACTGTGCTGCCTGAGTAAAAGGCGGACGGCATACCTGGCTGGGGGATCGGCGGCGGAGAGGCAGTGGGTGTCGCAGATTCCGATTTGATGGGTTGTAGAAAATCATCATTATCAAACTCATCTGGATTAATTCTCAAGGTTCTCCTCTTTCTTTTTGTCAAATCTTGCGGTGCGAGAACTGTTCACGCACTATATTTATAATAAACTATATAACAGTTTGTGTCAAGGCTTTTAACAGAGGGTACAATTGTATAGGCATTTAGCCTTAAAACGGGTATACTAGTGATAAATAACAGATATGAAACACGATATTTCCGCAATTGAAACAGTGCTAAAAACTCGGCTGAGCCAGTTACCGGTACCGAGGGATATTTTAAAGGCCGCTGAACTCAAGGAGTTATATGCCTCGATGAAGGCTATGGCACCAGATGAGCGGCCGGTTTTTGGCAAGCAGATTAATCTGTTGCGCAATCATCTTGAGGCGGCTATTGGGGAGCTAGAAGCTTCAGGGGCAACAGGGGCGATAAAAGAGCTAGATGTTACCGCGCCCTTTGAGGTTAATGCGACGGCACCTCCTCGCCTTTTGACCTCTGAAGAAGGCAGCAGACACCCCTTGAGTGCAGAACGCGAAAAAGTCGCCGAAATCTTTGCCCGGATGGGTTTTACCGAATACACCTCGCGCGAGCTAGATGACGACTACCATATGTTTGGCGCCCTTAACTTCCCCGAAGGCCACCCCGCGCGCGACGTTTACGACACTTTTATAACAGAGGACGGGCTGATTGCGCCGGCTCACACCAGCACGATGCAAAACCGCATCCTGCGTGCCTTCGAGCCGCCAATTCGAGCGGTGATTATTGACCGCACCTTCCGCAATGAGGACGTTGATGCTCGCCACGAGCACACCTTTAACCAGATTGAAGGCGTGTATGTCGACAAAAACATTAATGTCGGTCACCTGCTGGCCACCCTAAAGGCCTTTTTGGAGAGTTATTACGAAACAAATATCGAATTCCGCATTCAGCCGTTTTATTTCCCTTTTGTCGAGCCGGGTTTTGAGTTTGCCCTGAGCTGCCCGTTTTGCCGCAAAAAAGGCTGCCATATCTGCAGCTACCAGGGGTGGATTGAGTTGCTCGGTTGCGGCATGATTCATCCTAATGTGCTGCGCGAAGGCGGGATTGACCCAGCCCTTTACAGCGGCTTTGCGTGGGGTGTGGGCCTCGATCGCCTGGTGATGATGAAGCATGATATCGAGGATATCCGGCATTTCCAGTCTGGTAAGTTAGACTTTTTGAGGCAATTTTCATGAAAGTATCGCTCAATTGGCTTAAACAATATACCAAGATTAATCTGTCGGTCGATGAATTAGTGGCCAAAATTGGCGCCCAGCTCGGAGCAGTCGAGGAAGTTCTTGACCTACGCGGCAAGTACGACGGTATCAAAATTGTCCAGATTACTGAGGCCAAAGATCATCCCAATGCCGATAAGCTAAATGTCTACCAGATAACCGACGGGCGTGAACAAGTGCAGGTCGTCTCGGGAGACCGCAATTTGCAAGTGGGCGATAAGGTGGCCTGGCTGGCCCCTGGTGTGACGGTGCCGGGCACCTGGGGCACGGCTCAGCCGGTGGTTATGGAATCGCGCGAGTTGCGCGGCGAGATCAGCCACGGCATGTTCGGCTCGGGCAAAGAATTGGACATCAACGACGACGCCCACCGCGTGCTGAAGCTCGATACTCAAGAACATTCCGGCACTTTGCTGCAAGACGCCTATGATCTGGACGATGTTATTATCGACATCGAAAACAAGATGTTTACCCATCGGCCGGATTGTTTCGGGCTGCTTGGGGTGGCGCGCGAGGTGGCTGGCATTCAGCAGTTACCGTTTACCTCGCCGGACTGGTATTTATTAGAAGCAGGCAAAGTATTAAAGCCCGAAGGTGAGCCGTTGCCCCTGAAGGTAACCAACGAGCTGCCGATGCTCTGCCCAACCTACGAAACGGCGGTGCTGGATGGTGTCGCGGTTGGCCCATCACCCTTGCTATTGCAGTCGCAACTCAAGCGCGTTGGCATCCGTCCGATTAATAACGTCGTTGATGTGACGAACTGGCTGATGTATTTGACCGGGCAGCCGCTGCATGCTTTTGACTACGATAAACTTGCGGCAGTTGACAACGCCGAGCATGCCGCCATTGTGGTGCGCACCCCGAAACCTGGCGAGACGACTA
>DATLVY010000036.1:0-8404 GCA_035576845.1 Candidatus Acidiferrum sp.
TATCGCCAAGCTGCAGGAACTATTGAAAGATAAAAAATCGCCAGAAGGCAATCCGCTCGGTGCAGTACGAACCTTTAATATGATGTTTAAAACCTTTATCGGTGCACTTGAAGGCGAGGATAGTGTGGCATATCTGCGGCCCGAGACTGCTGGAGCAATCTTTGTTAACTACAAAAACGTGCTCGACTCAGCGCGCGTAAAAGTGCCATTTGGTATTGCGCAAATTGGTAAGGCTTTTCGCAACGAAATCAGTCCGCGGGATTTTATCTTTCGGGTGCGAGAGTTGGAGCAGCTTGAGATCGAGTATTTCATACGTCCCGACAATGGCCCAGAATCACTTGATCGGTTTAAGAAACTCTACGAGGCTTGGTTTGAGCGCATTGGTCTCGAGAAGTCAAAACTCAGCTGGCATCATCTCGACGCCGAAAGCCGCGCCCATTACTCAGCTGATAGTTGGGATATTGAATATGCATATTTTGGCGGTGAAGCCAGGGAGCTTGGCGGTATCGCAAATCGGACCAATTACGATTTGTCGCATCACGCCACGGCAAGCGGAAAGGATCTGACATACTTTGATCCTGCGACCGGCGAGCGATTTATTCCTCATGTGATCGAACCAACGCTCGGTGCTGGCCGGACATTTTTGGCCGTCATCGATAGTGCCTACCGCGAAGAGCAAGTAAACGATGAAACAAGAATTGTGCTCAAATTCAAGCCAGAAATCGCGCCCGTAAAAGTGGCGGTCCTTCCCTTAAGTAAAAAAGAAGAATTAACGGCCACATCTGAAAAATTGTATAAAGATATTGTGCAAGCTACAGGATGGAATGTCGAGTATGACGATACTCAAAGCATCGGCAAACGGTATCGCCGGCAGGACGAAATCGGGACGCCGTATTGTGTAACCATCGATTTTGAGACTGCTAATGACAACAGTGTCACTATCCGAGATCGTGACACGATGCAGCAAAAACGAGTTGCCATACCAAACCTAGTTGGCGAGCTGCAAAAGGGGATTAATTAAGGTGGGATTTTTCACGATTCTTAAGCGCCTCGCAAACGGAGAAGAACCTTTCCAAATGGAAGAGCCGAAACCGGTCGATGCCCTGGGCTCGGACGGTAAGCCAAACAGTGGATCTATGGAATCAGGTTTTGGAACGCCGCGAGATGCCGAGGGCTTAAAAATATTGCCGCGGGTTTCTATCGACCGTATTGAGTGCCGGGTAAATGGGGCGAGCATGCAGTGTTTTGGTGTACTTGATAACTACTCAGATTTTCGTATAGAGCTGGATCGAATAATCCTGCTTGGTACCCAAAAGAAATTCGACGAGGACACGTTTTTGGAGCCACATAAACAAAAAGAATACCTGTTATATTCTGGTCCAACCGCCAGTAATGAGTCCAATATTGATTGTGAGTTGTACTATAAAAACGAGAGTGAAGATTATTTTAACGCTCATCATGTCGTGGATTTTTCCTTGAACTCGGACGGTACAACCTATATTTTTGACACAATTACCTTTGAGCCGCCGGTTCGCGACATCTACGAATAAACCAAAAAGGCAAGCGCCCTGGCCAAACGGGCGCGGCCTGCTTGTTTGTGGTGCTCGATTGTCTCCTGAAACAGATCTGCAAAGGCCACTGCCCCATTGGCACGGTCGTGCAGGAAAAATGTCTCGTTACGAAGGCTATCCTCGGAAGGGGTGTGCTCGAGCGGATACGAAGGGCTAAGCGACTGCACTTGATAAGCGAGCAGCATGAGCGTTTCGAATTGACGCTGCTTTTGATGATCGGCAAATCGGAATGGCTGAGCTAACTCATAAGCATGTTGAAACGTTCCTGCCACTAGTAAAAAGCTATGGCCAATGCCAAGCAATGTATCAAGCGCATCGTCGATTGCCTGGGAATTTTCTGCGCTGCCCCGGTTGATAAGTGTTTCGATATGAATGTTATGCTGGCGCAAAAAACTGGTAATAACTTCCCACTGGCTGCACGCACTGGTCTCCAACATGTGTTTTGGCTGAAGTTGCTCGGCCAAGTCCATGCCAGCACTAGTATAATCAGCTATTACAGCATCTTGTGGCAGTTGTTTAATCGCCTGATGCAGATGTTGTTGACTGGCAGCCGTTGCCACATACACACTGAATGTATTAACGGGCAACAGGCAGTTACTAAGCTCATCTGGAGTCATGAAGTAAACGTGGGCACTGGGGGCTTGCTCGGGACGCCTAGCGACGAATTGCATGCGGTGCATATGGGTGATGCTTTTAGTCAGACGGAGTATTTTCTCGCTATCGACTGTGCTGGCCCGATCTTTTTGCAGGCTGCGCGCGAGTTTAAACCAGTATTTGTGGCCCATACTTACTGCGATGCTTGGTTTCTCGCAAATTATTACAGCTCGACCAAGATATTGCCTGGTTTGTAGATGCTTCATAATATCGAGCACAATTGAGGCCTCGGATTGCTTAGAGACAGAACGCGGTTCAACGTAATGCATACGGATAACCCTGTTTATGATTGATGTTACAGCAGGTGGTGCTGACGAAAGCTGAAATAATCGTTTTTACTAACGACCACGTGGTCGCGCAAAGGTATGCCTAACAGCTGCCCGGCTGCGACCAGTTGTTGGGTGAGCTGAATATCCTTATCACTCGGCTGAGCGTTGCCAGAGGGGTGGTTATGGGCTACTAAAATGCTGGCGGCGCGGTCGACAATCGCGTCGGAAAAAACTTCGCGCGGATGAGCAATGACCGAGTCTAAAATGCCAATCGCTACCGTGCGCTGCGATATTAACCTCTGGCCCCCATCTAGCGATAGGCATACAAAATGTTCTTGCTGTTTATGCCGGATGTCAGACAAACGGGCAATAATATCCGACTGGGTTAGAACTGGCTCGATATCGCGTACAAGATGACGTTTTGCGAGCTCAAGTGCAGCCAAAATTTTGGAGGCCTGGGCTATGCTGACGCCATTTAGTTTTGTAAGTGATTCAAAAGTGATGTTGTCGGCGTCTTTTTGTAATAGTTTTTGGATTTGCCAGGCAATTTGGCTCACGCTGGACTGTTTGTTTCCGCTACCTACAACAACTTCGAGCAACTCAAAATCTGACAGGGCACTTGGCCCTTTGCGCTGGAGTTTTTCGCGCGGCCGGTCAATGGCTGGCATCTGGTTAATTCGGCGGTAGTTTGGCATTACGAAACAGAGTAGCATACTTTGGGGGTGAAAAGTAAGTATAATTTTTTAAAATATTATTGCCACGTCAACAATCAATTATTGTTTTTGATAAAACACGGTGTAGTCATACGGGAGGGCGGGCGATTGCACTCCGCCTGATGCTGCATGGCGCGAAGGGATAACTGCCATTTTTTCTACTCGACAAGTGCGCTATAATGAACTGTTATGATGAAAAAAGCTCCGCAACCGCTTATGTTCCCAAAACAGTTCTATTGGGGTGCTTCAACTTCGGCGCATCAGGTTGAAGGTGGCTTGCACAACCAGTGGACGGTTTGGGAACTTGAAAACGCCCGGGCATTGGCTGAAAAAGCAAAGTATCAATCAAAATACCTGCCAAAATGGGGTGCAGTGCAAGCCGAAGCCGAAGACCCTGCCAATTACATCTCTGGTCACGCTGTTGATCATTACAACCGTTACGAAAAGGATTTTGCCGCGCTTAAAAAACTCAATATGAACGCCTTCCGTTTTAGCATCGAGTGGTCGCGGGTTGAGCCCGAAGAGGGGCACTGGAATGCCGAAGCGATTGCTCACTATCGCAAGTATCTTCAAGCACTGAAAGAAAAAGACATTGAACCGTTTGTAACCCTGTGGCACTGGACGGTGCCGGTGTGGTTTGCCGAGAAAGGCGGCTTTGAAAAGCGCCGTAACATCAAATATTTTGTCCGCTTTGCCGATAAAATATTGCAAGAACTGGGCACTGACTTTGGTTACGTTATTACACTTAATGAGCCAGAAGTGTATGCAGACCAAAGTTACCACCGGGGAGTCTGGCCGCCACAGCGACAAAGCAAGTTGCTTGCCGGCAAAGTGTATCTCAACATGATGAGTGCGCATAAAAAAATTTACAAAATTGCTCACCAGTTTAGTAACAAGTTTGTGGTGGGGATCGCCAAAAACTGTGCCCATATATATTCGGGCGACGATGCGTTTTTAACCCGTCATGTCTCTGCTTTAGCCAAGTTTGGTGCACATAGCTTCTGGCTTGGCCGCCCCAAAAAGCATCTCGATTTTATTGGCCTCAATTATTACTTTACCGACCGGTTTTATGGCTACCGTGTACATAATCCAAATGAAAAGCTTAGTGACCTTGGCTGGGATATGCAGCCGCAAAATATTGAATTTGTGCTCGAAGAGTTATATCGGCGTTACAAACTGCCTATTATCATTACCGAAAATGGCCTAGCCGACCGTGGCGATGAATATCGCAAGTGGTGGATTACCCAAACATTACAAGCCATGGCAAAGGCTTTGCGTAAGGGTGTTGATCTGCGCGGCTACCTCCACTGGAGTCTGTTAGATAATTTTGAATGGGCGTCTGGCTTTTGGCCGCGCTTCGGTCTGTTGGCCGTTGACCGCGCGACAATGAAACGCACGGCCCGGCCGAGTGCGGTGTGGTTTGCGGGTATGCTAGCAAAAATTCAGGGTGATTCTACGGCTGCTCTACGTCCTGCATCGCAGCCCGCCAAGTCAACCCCAAAACGTGTGGTATAAACGTTGTAAAAACCGGAATTTGTATGTATCCGGCTTGCTTTGTTTCTCTCTGATGCTGCAATAGATATCCACAGAGTTGTGGATAAGTGCCCACCAGACTGTGTATAGCAAGTTAATAATCTACTTGCAGGTGGGTAGTAGTGGGTAGTAGACTAAGTTCAGTGGGTAGCGGTGGGTAAGCCACCAGCAAAACAAAAATCCACGTACAAAATAAAAAAGGTGAGATGGCGCAAGTAGACTATTTCGAACGTAAATTAGACGACAAGCGGCGGTTAACCATACCAGTCGAGCTTCGAGTTGAGTTTGCGAGCGGGGTAGTGGTCACACGCGGTTTCAAGAATTACCTGCATCTGTATTCGCAGCAGGTATGGGACGAACTGGTTGAGCCAGAGCTGAAGGGGAGTATCCTCGACGAGCACGTGGCCGACCTAAACGCGCAGTTCCGCCGTGGCAAAACCGAGGCCGAACTCGACCAAAAGCAAGGCCGTATCACCATCGAACAACACCTCCTCGACTGGGCGCGCATCGACAAATCCGTCACCGCAACACGGGCCGGAAACTATTGGCGCTTGGAAGCAGGTGAGTAACGTACATTAACAAACTATTCAACTAGGACTTTCGCCCTGTGCGGGAGTACTAGCTTGAGGTCAACTACTCGGTGATCAGTGGGTGGGCCCTGGGGCTAACCACCTTAATCAGCCCTCGCACCTAGGTTTAAAACACCTCCCAAAAAAACTCCACCTCACATAAGTCTCTCAAAACTTTACTGGACTTTTGATGTTTATCTTTAAACATCGCATAAAAAACCAGTATCTAAAACAAAAACGTATCGTTCAAAAACAAAAACACTGATTACCGGATAGGTGACCTCAAATATAAAAACACCAACACAAAAAAACCTGCACATTCCTGTGCTCTTGCCGCAGACTGTCGAATTCCTCGCGCCAAAACAAGGTGAAAGTTACCTTGATTTGACAGCTGGATATGGCGGTCATGCTAAGGTAATCATCGGAAAAACAGGGGAGGCATCGAAGGCTACGCTGGTCGACCAAGACACGCAGGCGATTACTGCTCTGCAATCCTTGGCGCAGGCCGGTGCGCGTTTGATGCATAGCGATTTTGCAGCGGCTGCAGCCGAATTGGCCGGCAGAGGCGAGCAATTCGATATGATCCTCATCGATCTTGGTGTGTCGTCACCACAACTAGATAACCCCGAGCGCGGGTTTAGTTTCCAGCATTCAGGGCCACTCGATATGCGGATGAACCAACAAGGCAGCTTAACGGCTGCTGATATGGTCAACGCATACTCCCCGGACGAACTAGCCAAGCTCATTCGCGAGTACGGCGAAGAGCCGCAAGCACGCGCTGTTGCGAGAGCAATCGTCGCCGGCCGGCCGTTTTCGACCACCGGTGAGCTGGCAGCAAACGTTGCGGGAGCCATTCGTGGCAAATGGGGTAAAGCCCATCCAGCCACGCGTACCTTTCAAGCAATCCGCATCGCACTCAACGACGAGTTGGGGCAGATCGAACGCACCCTTCATCTGATACCGCAGTTACTGCGGCCGGGCGGAAGGGTTGCTATCATCAGCTTCCACAGTCTTGAAGACCGATTGGTGAAACAGTTTTTTAAAGAACAGGCAGAGGCGGGCTACGAGGCCGAGTTGCAGCTGCTGACCAAAAAACCAATCAGCGGCGAAACCGAAGATGTTAACAATCCGCGTGCCCGTAGCGCAAAACTACGAGCCGCAGTGAAAATAAAAACAAAAAGAAAGGATGCGCATGGCAATACGAATTAAAGACGCATCTAGGTCTTTCACGGTGAAAGTACACGTTAGACACGTGTCTGATTCGCCAGTGTAAGATGCTAAAGCTGCCTGGCGCTGGTATAAAACTGGCGCTGGGCGGCACCAAAAAAACTAATATAAAACCAAAAGAGTAGTAATTATTTATGGCGTACTATCCTGCGCTGAGTTTGCAGCAGTCATTTTCCAGTTCTGGCTCCCGAACTAGTGGCGCCCCGGATACCCGGGCTTGGCGGCGCAATCAAAACACTATTCGCCACCGTTTTGGAGTAAATCTTGGGCCGGTGAGCAACGCGGTTATTATTGCCATTATGCTTTGTTTGCTCGGTTTAATTTATCTCACGCAGGTTACTCGCTCGAGCACCTTTGGCTATCAAATTAACGACCTTCAGCAAAAACAACAAGCTTTGTTGAGTAAGCAGGCTGATCTGGAAGTCGAAAACGCCCGGCTGCAATCGCTCGAGCACGTCCAGCAAACCGATGTTGCCAAGGCGATGACCTCCCCGAGCGAAGTTAATTATATACAATAACAGATGTATGAAATTACCCTTCCACATTAGCCGGCCTCGTCTATTAATACTTTTGGTAGTAGCGGCGGGCATTGTGTTTATTGGGCGGTTGTTTGACCTGCAGATTATTCAGCACGGCTATTACGACGCTAAGGCAACCGAAGAGCATCTGGCTAAGTTTATTATACCGGCCAGTCGCGGCCTCATTTATGCCAAAGACGGCACAAGTAACGGTGTCGTACCGCTGGTGCTGAATGAGCCAGCTTACACCGTGTATGCCGATCCGCGTTATGTGCAGGATGTTGGCAAAACCGCCGACATGCTTCGGCAAATCGCTGGCGGCGAGCTTGTTGGCAATATCGAAACCTCATTAGGTGACAAGCAACACGAATATGTTGTCCTGGCTCGACAGATAAGCTCTGACCAACAGAAGTTACTAAAAAATGCCCATCTACCTGGTGTCGGGTTTCAAGAACTACAGCGTCGTGTGTACCCCGAAGGCAATTTAGGCGCTCAGCTGCTTGGCTATGTTGACGCTGATGGTGATGGGCAGTATGGTATCGAGCAAACGCTTAACGACCAACTGGCAGGCAAGCCCGGCATGTTAAAAGCGATAACCGATGTTAACGGCATTCCGCTCTCAATTGATCAGCACAATGTCGAAACTCCGGCCCAAAATGGCAAAAACTTAGTGCTGACGATTGACCGTAATATTCAAACCTATGCTGAAACTGCGCTTAAAAATGGTCTCGATAAAGTACAAGCAAAGCACGGCAGCATACTAGTAATGGATCCTAACACCGGCGCGGTACTGGCTATGGCTAATCTGCCTACGTATGATCCGTCTCAGTACTTCAACGTCACCGATTATAGCGTGTTTTCTAACGCAGTGGTCAGTGACCCGTACGAGGCGGGCTCGGTGATTAAATCGCTCACCATGGCTGCGGGCTTGAACGAGGGTGTGGTCAAACCAAGCACCACTTACAATAACACCGGTTCGGTGACCGTAGACGGGGTGGCTATTCATAACGCCGTTTCAGCGCTTGGTACGCGCACCATGACCGAAGTTTTTAAATACTCGCTAAATACGGGCGCGGTGTATGTATTGCAACAGCTTGGCGGTGGTTCGATGAATCGACAGGCGCGGGACAAACTGTTTTCGTATTTTAGTGGACGGTATATGTTTGGCAAACCGACTGGTATTGAACAAACTCCAGAATCACCTGGGGTAATCATTGGGCCGGAGGATGCTCAGGGTAATAATGTGCGTTATGCGAACATGTCGTTTGGGCAAGGGCTTGATACGACCATGATCCAGGTCGCCTCGGCTTTTTCGGCGGCGGTGAATGGCGGGATTTATTATCAACCTCA
>DATLVY010000037.1:0-2780 GCA_035576845.1 Candidatus Acidiferrum sp.
TGGAGCCAGGCGGAGTTTATTAGTTCGATTATCGACTTAACCGCCGACCCACTGGCAGGCAGAGGTAAGACAGGTGACGCATGATTGCCTTGCTTCGGCAGCAGCTACTCAAAACTCGCAGTCTAGCATCTAAAAAGGCCGTTGAGTTTTTTGCCCAGACATTTGGCTTTGTTTATTTTGGACAATTTGGCGTTAACAGCGATGGCCAGCTAGTGCGCGGCCTGACAACCTCTCTTGGACAAGTAGACAGCCACTACACACTTGGCCATTATCGTGGTTACGATATTACAATTGTCGAGCGCCAAACCAGTCATCCGCCTGGCTACCGCTGGCTGGCCATGCAGTTCGATCTTAAAACCACCGGACATCCGCACCTTTATATAACTTCGTATAACCACAGTGCTGGTTTTTACCAGGACCTTTTTAGCAAGTTTACGTACCTCGGCAAAGCCGACCAGCTTTTTAGTTTTCACGACCCGATGTTTGCCAAGTTTTTTAAAGTTTTTGCGGCACCGAATGATTTTATGGCCATTGGCCGGCACATAACGTTCGAAATCACAACCATGCTCGGCTATCATTTCCGGCAATTTGACTATGAACTAACCGATAACCATTTATATGTTTACAGCGTAAATAGCCTGGCCACCCCAGGCCAACTGCGCGAAATGCTGCGAGTCGGTATGTGGTTGGTCGGGAAATTTGATATAAGTTAGTATAGATGGTATAGTACTATATAGCCAACAATGGCCACTACAGAAAAGAGGCGTAAATCTTGAACATAACCATAACTTTTCACTCAGATCCTGTAGAGCCCGAATGCCGAGTTCTCATTACAAACACCAAGAGCCCATATTATCGCAGAACTGGTATCTTCACAGGCATGCGAGGTATACTTTTCTGCGTTCGGCTCGACAGCGGTGAAGAAACGTACCTACCGTGGGGTGTTCGGAGAATCGAGCCACCAAAAGCCGAACCAGAAATCCTCACAACATAATCAACCAGGAACACCGGCGATAATTTCAAAGGTGTTTTATTTGCCCAATCTTAGATTGGGTTATTTCTTAACTTCGACGTGCTCTTCGTGCTGGCGTGTGAATCGATTATATTTACGCAGCTTAAGCCGCTCAGTAACTGTTTTGATGTTCTTAATTGTTTGATAAACACTGCGTTTGTCAGAAACGCTTTTTAGTGTCACAACCTTGATATGCTCTTTTGCTTTTGCCATTATAGTGCCTTTATAGTCTTATTGTTAGCAATTATAACAGATGTCAGGCTAGGGTTCAACTTTAGCGGCGTATTTTGCAAATGGCAAGAAATTTGTTACAATCTGATCTGTTACTATAACAAAATGCCCCGATAGCTCAGTTGGTAGAGCGCATCCATGGTAAGGATGAGGTCACGGGTTCGACTCCCGTTTGGGGCTCCAAAATTATCGAAAAGTGGCGACCCTTTAACGGGGTCGCCACTTGGTTGCGGGCTGGTTGCCCTATACGAGAAAAACCACCGAGACTTTATTGGGCGCGGAGGATGCGAAAAGTTCACATCTGGCCTTCATCGCGCCACCATGGGTTGAGAAGAAGCTCCCGATAGCCACGCGTCTACCAGCGTACTGCCCGGTCGCCATATGCGGATCATCCTCGGCCGGGACGAGCCATAATTCATCAAAGAACCGCTCTTTAATAAGCAGCCTGTTCTCTTCCAGGAGAATCTCGGCATATCCGATGCCCCACACGGCCTCACCGCCGTAACCGCTGCAGCGATTGACGAGCAAGTATAGTTTGCCATCCAGGTATATAGGCGCATCGGCTAAGCCTATCCCGCCGCGCTCGAAGGCTTCGGAAGAGAGCCACAGCTCCTGAATATTGCTGACCTGTCCATTCTTAAGGTCGCATACGCCAATGCTGCTGATCGGGTCTGCGTAATATCGATTTTGGCCAACATAATTGAACAGCACCAAGTCGGCGAATAATACTGCCTTTCCCAAAAACGCTCCCTCGGTGGTTGTGATGAGGCCCGCCCCAAGGAGATCGTCAATGCTCAGCAGTGTGCGGGGCGCTGCGGTAGCCTCAAGGTTAGTATAAACGATGGCGGAACCATTCTCCCCGTAGAGCTGGGTACAGAGCATACCCATCTCACCCTCGACCAAAGCATTGTGCGACGAGCTGATGTAATAGGGGTTTTCGTAGCCCGTAACCTGCTGACCTTGGTCGTTAGTTGGGAACAATTGCGGCGTCAGCAGATTCTGCATATCCGACATGGCGAACCCTTTAAAGGTCGCTTTGAAAATGGTGCGCTCAGGGAGCGTATGCCCGATGACTATCGCGTCATCGTAACCGAGGGTTAAGCCCCACACGCCTTCAGAGGCCAGCCCAAGGATGGGAAACTGCGGCAAGGTAATCGGCACTTCCTGGCCAAACTGCAAACTCATATCTTTTCCTTTTCATAGGTGCTATGCACTGTGCATTGCAAAAACTAATTATATGTCTATTGACTTATATAGTCAATCGTGTGATTGAATCCTCGTCCCTGCCCATAACGTGCGTGCCCACTGGTTTCTACCGAAGCGCGGATTGCACAATGCTCACCATGCTATGGGATGAAAGGACGCCGATTACTATTTCTCCAATTGTAAAGCGGCGACTCTTGTTTGAGCCACCGCTTTTTCTGCCAACAAACGCGCCGGCCACGAGGACTACTGGCGGGCCAAGCAATAAATGTTGGGCGCACCACCGTAGGTCTGTGTCCATAGTTCGACGCCATGATCGGTAGTTTGGACATAT
>DATLVY010000038.1:0-4078 GCA_035576845.1 Candidatus Acidiferrum sp.
AATTTCACAAATAACGCACTCAGCAAAAAAGCCAGAGCTATAGCAAACACGAACATTTCCAAAATCAGCAGCGGCGCAAAAACGACCGCACGTAAGTGTGGTTCGGCGCCATTAAATAACATAAAAATTGCCACCACAATAAGGTTAATACCGAGGTTAATCAGCGCCGAAAATGACGATGACAACACAATCACGTACTTGGGGAAGTTCAATTTTCGCATCACGTCACCGCGCGCCACAATCGAGCTTACCCCGATGTTCGTCACCTCGGCAAAGTAATTCCAAAATACAATGCCCAGCAGCAGATACACCGGAAAATGAGGCACGTTATTGCCAACTTTTAAAAAGTCGACGAACACAAAATACAAAATGGTAAACATGGCCAGCGGCCGCAGCAGCGACCAAATATAGCCGAGCACCGAGTTTTGATAGCGCAGTTTAAAATCGGTTATCACTAGCTGCCGCAAGAGAATAAGGGTATATCGGTATTTTGCGAAAAGTTTTTTCACGTCAGAGTTTATTATAGTGGTCGCCGGTGTTTAGCTCAAATCTTTTTGGATTTTTATCAGTAAGCCAGCGAGTTTTTTCGCCGTTGCTGGCCAGGTAAATTGCTGCGAGCGATGAAAGCCAAGGTCGGTTAGCTTCTTTTTATCGGATGATGTGATGGTTGCTGCTTTGGTTAGGGCTTCGGTAATCGAATCGACACTCTGTGGATCGCAGTAGATGGCCGCTTCTGCAGCAACTTCACATAGCGGTGGAATATCGGCAGCAACGCTGAGCGTCTGTGCCGCTAAGGCATTAAGAACCGGCATACCGAAGCCTTCGTGCAGGGAAGGCTGAACGGCGGCAACAGCCCCACTCAACAATCTGGCAACGTCGTCATCATCAACATACGTTTTAGGTTTGATAACAAGATGGCCGTTTTTATTCGCCTCATCCATGGCAGCGAAAATTTTCTCATTCAGCCAGCCGTCGCTGCCAACCATCAACAGCGCGTAGCCTTTGGGAAGCCGGACAAACGCCTGAATAAGCCGCTCTAGATTTTTTCGCGGTTCGATATTGCCAACAAAAAAGAAATACTCTTTATCTTTGAGGCCATACTTTTCTTGGGCAGGCTCAATCTCGGCCATGTCGTAACGGTGAAACAGCTGGTGATCAACACCGTTAGGAAGCACGATCAACTGTTCGGCCGCCACCGAAAAATAGTCGATGATCTCGCGTTTGGCAGCTTCGGATACGGTAATCACATAATCCGATTGGCGAATAAACCGCGGCACATTTTTGGCGAGCATTCGCTGGTTATCGGGCTGCACTAGTTCGGGATGAACTGCAAAGCAAACGTCGTGAACGTAGGTGAGCGAACGCGAGCGGCGGGTGAGCGGCCAGCTAAAAAAATTGCCAAATAAATAAATACCCCTACCAAGCAACAGATCCATGGGCGGCAGCAAGCCGCGTCGCCCCAGGCCATTCATCACCCGGAATTTCATGGGGATGGCCCGTCGCGAACACGCTTCCAGGCCGGGCCAACGGTTCAAAAGCTCCATGCGTTCACCCGGCACGATCAGCACGATCTCGAACCGCTCCCCAATAGTTTTATCGGCAGCCAACGCCGCCACCAGCCCAGCGAGAGCATGCGGAATACCGCTCATCTGCTTATCAACCAGCGGTACGGCCTCGATAAAAAGTTTGGTTTTTTTCATAGTTACTGCTGTGATTATATAATAGAATTACCTATGAAAATTGCTATAGATGCACGGATTATCAACTCCTCGACCGGCCGATATATCGAGCGACTGATTCACTATCTGGAGGAACTTGACCAGCAAAACGACTACCTTATTTTGGTGCGCCGCAAAGATCTGGATTACTACAAACCCACCAATCCGCATTTCCAGATAATCGAGGCGGAGTTTGCCGACTATAGCTTTGCCGAACAGCTGGGATTTTTACGCTTACTGAACCGTCTGCACCCCGACCTTGTCCACTTTTGCATGCCCCAGCAGCCGGTTTTATATCGCGGCAAACATATCACCACGGTGCACGATTTAACGGTGCTTAATACCTACAACAGCGACAAAAATTATTTTGTATATAAATGCAAACAGCTGGTGGCGCGGTTTGTGTTTTACCGGATTGGTCACACGTCGACGCATATTTTGTGCCCCAGCCAGTTTACCAAGGGTAGTTACGCGGCATTTGCGCACATTCCTACGGGTAAAATCACCGTGACTTACGAGGGTTGCGATTTGTCTCAGGCTAATCCGGAGCCGTATGCTTCCCTCATCGGTAAACAGTTTTTGTTATATGTGGGCCAGCAAAGCGACTACAAGAACGTCCGGCGGCTGATTCTAGCACACCAGGAACTGCGCAAAACGCATTCGGAGCTGTTGCTGGTGTTGGTGGGCAGATTGACCGGCAAAGACGGGGTGATGTTGGCGCGGAATAGGGAATGGGTGAGCACACAAAAATTTACGGGGGTGATTTACACGGATTTTGTGCCAGACGCACAGCTAGCCTGGTTATATCAACATTGTGCGACATACGTTTTCCCGTCGTTAATGGAGGGATTTGGGTTGCCAGGACTAGAGGCAATGAGTTTTGGAGCGCCGGTGGCCAGTAGCTCGGCCACTTGTTTGCCAGAGATTTATAAAGAGGGTGCACACTATTTTAACCCGCACAGCGTTGACGATATGGTTGTAAAAATTAACGAGATCTTGAGTAATGTTGAGTTGCGAGGAACTTTGATAAAGGCTGGGAAGCTGGTTGCGGGGAGCTATTCGTGGCGGCGGATGGCCGAAGAAACACTTAAAGCGTACCGCAGCGTTTAAACCAACCTTAAGGCCAGAAGCGCCGTGAGTAAGAACACTTCGCGTCTTCTCCCCCGCTATTTGACAAATTAAAATATTATTAAAAACTAATCTTTTTTCGAGATAATCAAATGTCGGTCCCTGCCCTCACCTTCGGAGTGGCTGGTCAGTTGCCCAAACTCCCCCACTACACCGTGGGCCACACGCCGATCGGCCGGGTTCATGGGCTCTAGCGACATCTCTTTACCAGTCTTTGTAATCTGTTCACACCATTTGCGAACTTGCTCAGCCAGGCGCTCGGCACGGTGGTGCTTGTAATTAGCGACATCGATATTTACCCGAGTCAGCTCGGCTTGTTTGTTATTTAAAACCATCGACAAAATATATTGCAGCGAACGCAAGGTATCACCTCGCTGGCCAATCAAAAAACCGTTTAAATGAGTCGAGGGAATCAGTAGCTCAATCACCTCTTCATCACAGTGCGTTACGACATCGGTATTAAGGCCAAAGAAGGACAACAGATCCTCAGTATACTTTTTGGCAAAACTGATTGATTCTTCACGGTTCATGATTTTCCTCCTTTTTTCGCTGTTTTTGGCGTGATCACCTCAGCCTCTACCGCACCCTGTAACTTTGCTTTGGCCGAAGTTGCTGGCGCTTCCATTTCCTCATCATCCTTGTGCAATACGCGCCGCTGTTGAATAACAGCTACCGTACTTGTGGTTAACAGATATAAGACTAGGGCGCCTGCCCAGTAAATCGAGAAAATAAATGTAACAAACGGGAAAAGGTATGACATGCGGCGCGACATTAGGGCGCTCATTTCGCTCTGATCAACCTGCTTGCCAGCGGCTTGCTCTTTTAAAATATCACGCAGCTTGCGACCCTCTTTAACATCGGGCAAAAGCTGACGGGATTGCCAGTATTGCAGAGCGGCAGCCGCCAAAGCCATCAACAACACGGGTATGTATACTCCTTCTTTACCGAAGGCTGTTCTTGTTAAGTTGACAAATCCAAATAGAGTGTCATTAAATATACTTGGGTGCGCGATAATTTGCTGGACGTACGACATATTGCGAAGAGCCGGATACACATATTTGGCAATGTTCGGGCCGGTGGAGGTTGTAATTAGGCGCACCACCGAATAAAGCGTCAACAGCACCGGCAGCTGTAGCAACAGGAGGCCAATCGAGCCAAGCGGATTGACGCCACGCTCTTTATAGAGCTCCATCATTAACTGCGACTCAAGCTGGCGGTTACCCTTGGTCCTG
>DATLVY010000039.1:0-9565 GCA_035576845.1 Candidatus Acidiferrum sp.
CGTTATTGGGTCTTTCAAACTTGGCGGCGCCGCTTGTCCGAAAGGCTGAATCGTTAGCGAGTACGGTAATGCCACTGTCGTCGTCGATCATGGCTTTTTCCCAGTCGGGCTTAAGCAGTGATGATTCATCGACGGTGGCCCATGAAAAGCCAGCCTGCTTAATATGTCGCAAGGTTGCCGTGTCCGCTGCTAGCTCTGGGATATAAAAACCCGCGAGTTTCAGATCGTTGCCTAGATAATTTTTGAGTGCCTCGGTATTAAGCTGTATCTGGCGCGCTACTTCGTCGGCCGGCGTCAGCGGCAACAGAGCGTGGTACATGGCGCTGCCGGTTAACTCAATGAGTTTGGCGGCCAGCAGCTCTTGCAAAAGATCCCTAAACGCTGTTTTATGCTGCCGCTGCAGAAATTCTACCAGCGACCCGGCAATATTGAGCGTGACCTTTATGTTTTGATCTTTGATAATTTTTAACAGGGGCAAATACGAATTTTGATACTCTGCTTCAAACGCCTCGACTGTTTGCCAAGGCGGCTGATAAATATGAAAAAGCAATACAACGTTTTTCTGACCAGCCATTATGTACCCCATTACCAAGAATCCATTATAACACGGCAGGTCAAACGCCTGGTTTACGGGTTCATAAATTGCAGGCAGTTACCCTCTGGGTCGAGAAAAGTGAACGCATAGCGTGGATTGTCATCGGTAGAAGGCGGCGTACGGAAGGGCTCGGCAATGATTGTTACATCGCTGCGATCCTTCAGTTTTTGGTACCAGTCATTAATGTCATCAACGTAAAAATTAAAAATATGGCGCAGCGGTTCGGTGTTACGGCCATGCACCTCTGAGTGTTTGCCAAGCCAGAGCAGCAAACCGCTCTCACCAACCTTTAGGCCATATCCATAGTCGTTTGGTAAGGTTAACGACTTTACAACCGGGAGGCCCAGCACGTCTCGGTAAAATCCGACCAATTGATCCGGATTTTCCGAAAAAATTAATATACGGTAGCTAATAATAGAGTTTGTCATATGCCAAGTATATCGTTAAACTGAATGTGTTAACACTAGGCCACAAAGCGACAGTTTGCCAGCCGATTTTCAGCTATATCTATTTCAATCAAGCTAATAAAGGAAGGGCGCGAAACCTCATGGATTTTTCAGTTGTTATACCCCTGCGCGATGAAGCGGAGTCGCTCCCGAAGTTGTGGGACGAATTATGCACAGTGATGGACGGCTTGGGCGGGTCGTGGGAAGCCGTGTTTATTAACGACGGCAGCACAGATGGCTCGGCGGCTTTTTTGAGCGATTTACGCCGTAGGGACAAGCGTGCGCAGGTGATCCAGTTCCGCAAGAACGAGGGCAAGGCAGCGGGGCTGCAGGCCGGTTTTCGGGCAGCCAAGGGCAAGTTTGTGATTACCATGGATGCTGACCTGCAAGACGATCCGGCGGAGGTTCCGAACTTATTAGCCAAGCTGAACGAGGGTTATGACCTTGTTTCGGGCTACAAAAAAGACCGGCACGATCCGTTTCATAAAACCATTCCGTCGCGGGTCTTTAATGGGATGGTGCGCCGGTTGTCGGGCCTCAAGCTGCATGATATTAACTGCGGCCTCAAAATCTACCGCCGCGAAGTGGTAGAGGAGCTGTTTTTGTACGGCGACCTATACCGGTTTATTCCGATTATTGCCCACAACCAGGGCTTTCGGGTCGGGGAGATTGATGTGAACCACCGGCCGCGATTGTACGGCAAAAGCAAGTACGGTTTTGGCCGCTTTATGCGCGGGCTGCTGGATTTGTTTACCGTGACGTTTTTGCATCGTTTTGTACGCCGGCCGCTGCATTTGTTTGGCACACTGGGGCTGCTGCTGGTGGCGATTGGTGTGCTGATTAGCTCATACCTGTCGGTGTTGCACGCGCTGGGCAAACCGATTAGCGACCGGCCGCTGTTGACACTGGGTGTGCTGTGTATCATCTCTGGCGTCCAGCTGATTTCGACCGGGCTGATTGGCGAGCTGATTACTTATTATGCGCACAACCTGCGCCGTAACGCGCCCCGCCATGTTACTCTACCAAGCGATGACGGGCAGACGCCGGGCGATGAAGCCTAAGCGCTTACTTTTGCGCTTACTTGAAGTGGCCGTTTTAGCTGCTTCGACAATTTATATTTGGCGTATGCTGGCACAGGGGTGGGGAGCGGTCGCCAGCCACCTGGGGCAGGTTAACTGGTGGGTTCTGGCTGTGGCGCTGATCTGTTTTTTTGCTTATTTTGCTTGCAGGGTGTTGGCCTGGGGGATGATTATCGGTGGCCTGGGTTACAACCTGGGTGCCGGCGCTACGGCACGCATCTGGCTGATTTCGGAGTTGGGCCGCTACGTGCCTGGCAGCGTATGGTCGTTTGTTGGCCGGGTGTATTTGGCCGAGCAAAAAGGCGTTCCCAAACGCGTGACCAGCACGGGGTTGATCGCTGAGATGTACTGGCTGCTCGGCAGCGCCACATTATTCGGTGTGCCGTTTTTACTGTTGCTGCCGTACGCCAATTTGTACTGGCTGCGCTGGTTGTTGCTGCTGACCCCGGCCTTGCTCGTGGTCTTATCGCCAAAGTTTTTCCACTGGGCACTGCGGTTGTTGGCTAAAATGACCAAATCGACGCTTGTAGCGCACACCTTTGCCGAGGTCCATCTGCTCAGGATTCTAGCAGTCTTTACGCTGGGCTGGGCGTTGTACGGCTTCGCATCCTATCTGGTGCTGCAGGCTTTTTTGCCCTTTGGCGCGCTGAACTGGATATGGCTGAGTTCGATGTTTATTCTTTCGTGGCTGGTGGGTTACCTGAGTTTTGTGACGCCGATGGGGCTGGGGGTTCGTGAGGGTATCACGGTTGGGCTGCTGGCGCCGCTGCTCGGCGGTAGTGTGGCCGGTTTGGTGGCGCTGGCTACCCGATTGTGGTTGACGGTGAGCGAGCTGGTGATGCTTGCAGCCTTAGGCGCTCTCAAGCTGACCAAACGCTGGCGGCCGCAGGTTGACCGACTGTTCACCTGGATCGCTCAGCGTCGCTATGGTGTTTTAGCTGGGGTGGCCATGGCCGTTTTTATTGCTTACTTTGGTATCCTGATCTGTTTTTGGCACGCTAATTACGTTTCGAATTTGTTTGATCTGGGTATCATGGACCAAACGGTTTGGAACACCCTGCACGGCCATTTTATGGAGATGACCAGCCCGCTCAACACCTTTAATGTGTCGCGCTTCAGCATCCATGCCGACCCGATTTTGGCGCTGCTGGCGCCGCTGTATCTGGTGGCCGCTTCGCCCTACACACTGATTATGGTCCAGGTTGTGGTGGTGGCGCTCGGCGCTTTACCGCTGTATTGGCTTGGCAAGCAAGTCCTAAAAAACGAAAAACTGGCTTTGCTGGTGGCTGTTGCCTATCTGTTGTTCCCGCCGCTGCAATGGGGCACGACCTTTGCCTTTCACGGCGTGACGCTGGCCGACACGTTTATTTTGTTTGCTTTTTATTACCTGTACAACAAGCGTTGGGTGTGGTTTGTGTTGTGTGCAGTGCTCACGCTGATGTGCAAGGAGACGATGGCGCTTGTGGTGCTGGCGCTGGGCCTGTACATTCTGCTGAAGCAGCGCAACCTGTGGATGGGGCTTGGTACCGTTGTTGTCTCGATCGGCTGGTTCTGCGTGCTGCTGTTGTACCTAATGCCGGCCACTCGGGGCAACGGCACGGCGCACTTTGCGCTGGCGTATTACTCGCAGTTTGGCAGTTCGGTTGGCGAAATTTTTAAGAATCTGCTGCTAAAACCCTGGCTGTGGATTGGCGATGTTTGGCAGTATAAGTACTACGTTGGCTATTTTCTGTTGCCAACTGCGCTGTTACCGCTGTTGGCGCCGGCGGAATTTGCCCTGGCTATTCCGACCTTCGCCATCAATTTACTGAGCAACCAGCCAAATATGCAGGCGATTTATTACCAATATTCCAGCGGTATCAACTGCATCACCTTCATTGCCCTATTGTTTGGGATGGCGCGGTTCCGCACCGTACTATGGCCGTGGCTGGCGACGAAAATACGCTGGCAGATGACTAAGTTTATATCGGTAACCGTTGCTAGCTGTGCGTTGGCTGCACTGGTAATCTGGGGGCCGATACCGAGCCACCGCTGGTTTATCGGCGTTAATTTTGTCCCGGCGCTAGCTGATAATGCCTTGCCCGAGGCCAATTATTTGGATCAACTTGCTAAAACAATCCCGGCCAGTGCCACCATTTCGGCAACCGCTGCGCTGGAGCCGCACTTTAGCGAGCGGCGCTACATTTATGCTTTCCCCCTCAACAGCACTACAGCCGACTACGTTATTACCCAAGAAAACAGCGGGCAGGAGCCGGACGTCTATCCGCCGACCCTGATTACACAATCGATTCGTCAGCTCGAACAAGATAAGCGTTACCAGGTGTTATACCATCACGGTGACATCGAAGTTTTTAAGCGGTTGTAGGGAACACACATTTCACAATTCGTTACTGTTCCCGGGAATTTACTTCCTGGGAACAGTAACTCCATGGAGGGGAGGGAGCCCCGGCGGAGGGGAAACCTGCCGAAGGCTGGGTTCCCCTACCTGGAGGAGCATTTCGCGGTGCGAAATGCTTGGAGAATTGCCTTTTTCCCGCCGCAAAGTTATCCTTATTTGTAGGGGGATAAGTAAAGGAAACTATGAAAAAAGACACACAAACGGGCTTTGGCCTGGTAGAAATTATTTTAGGCATTGTGGTGCTTGGCATGGCAGGGCTGGTAGCTTGGCAGCTGCTGAGCGCTAACCACATGTTTGGGCTGGGAAGTACCCCGGTAAACCAAGCGGTCACTAATAGTACGGGCTCGGTCTCGGCCCAGCCCCTCAGCGGCGGCAGCAGCAATCAAGACCTGCAAAACGACCTGACTAATGTTAACGCTAATCTGACGCAAGATAGCCAAAATATGGACGCTGCCAGCAGCTCAGTTAACGACCAACAAAACCAAATAAGTGTGCCGACGAATTAGGAGGCGAAATATATGCACTACAAAAAAATCTTACTCAGCCTAACTGTTTTACTGGCCAGCCTTGCACTAGCACCGATTGCCGCCAGTGCCGAAGTGCGTCCAAGCCCAGCGACGAACGACACCACCACAACGACCACCGAAACGGACAAGACTGCTGCCGCGGCGCAGCGACTGACCATCATCAAATCCCGAGGTGCTGCCGAAATTGCCCGGCGCCTGCTGACATTAAAAAATCTTGACGCGCGAATCAACACCACTGTCAAGTTGAGCGCCGGCGACAAAGCAGCTTTGGTTGCCGAGGTTGAGAATACGGTGAGCGGCTTAAACACGCTCAAGGCCCAGTTGGATGCCGACACCACGCTCGACGCCGCTCACACCGACGCCCAGAGTATCCTCAATGAATATCGCGTGTATGCGCTGGTGATGCCCAAAATCCATTTGCTTATCACGGCTGACGGGCAACAGATTATCGAAGCTAAACTGACCACTCTGGCCGGCAAACTGCAAACCCGGCTGAATACCGCCAAAACCAGCGGTAAAGATGTAACAAGCCTGCAAGCCAAATTGGATGACATGACCAAGCAAACTGCTGCCGCGCAAAGCATTTCGAGCGCAGTGCAGGCGGCCGTTTTGCCTCTGCAGCCAGGTGACTTTAACGCCGACCATGGCATTTTGGCTGGCTACCAAGCCCAGCTTGCCAAAGCGCATGTGGATATCGAGGCAGCCTACAACGACGCCCAAGCGGTGTATGTTGGGTTGAAGAATCTGTGAGCCAATTGCAACCAGAAGTTGAGCAAGCTGTGCAAAAGCACGGCGTGCAGTGCGAGGTGATTGAGTGCGACCCCAACCTTGCCGACACTGCCGCGTTTTGCGAGCACTACCGTTTTAGCCCTGGCCAGGCTGCCAATACCATCTTGGTGGCTGGCCGATCCGATCCGGTGCGGTATGCGGCGTGTGTCGTGCTGGCCACGACCCGGCTAGATGTCAACAAAAAAGTCTGCGAACTGTTGGGTGTCAAACGTGCCTCTTTTGCGACAAGCGAACAAACCTTGGCGTTAACCCACATGCAAATTGGCGGCGTCACCGTTTTTGGCCTGCCCGAAGATCTGCCGGTATATGTTGACAGCGCCGTTATGGATCAGCCTCAGGTTATCGTGGGCGGCGGCAATCGTTCGAGCAAGATTTTGCTTGGGCCCCGTGAGCTGCAAAAACTCCCGAATGTTCACGTCACTCAAGGCTTGGCTAGGCTGAAAGAGTAGGGGCGTGATTTTGCTCGCTCTGTGATATAATAATGTTTAAATCAGCTAGGAAGGGTTGTGTTTGGTTCTTCGGCGCAAAGCCCCTGACACCCCAAGCATCGGCCTCCGCACCTGCAAAGTAAGCTGATTTTTCTAGTTTATACATAAGGATCCAATAAAAACATGAGACTCATTAAACAATAACCGGCTGCACCAACGCGAGCATTATTGTTTGATGATATTTTGTAACAAGTAGCAAAAAGCTGAGCCGTGTGCAGTCGCACCAGAGCGCTCAGCTTTTTGCATTGGAGACGTATGCTTAATTTACAACAAGTTACTAAAACCTATGATGGCCGCGTGGTGCTGGACAGCGTCAATGTGGCGGTGAATGCTGGCGAGGTGCTGGCGCTCGTCGGCGAGAATGGTGCGGGCAAGACGACGCTGCTGGGGTTGCTGCAGGGTCAGCTCCGGCCAGACCGTGGTACCGTTACTTTTCACCACGAAGTTGCGGGCTACGTGGCGCAGGAACCAACGTTTGGCCGGACGATTATCGACTGTTTTGCGCCAGGATTAGAGCCGTGGCGGATGAGCTATGCGCTTGGCCGGGTTGGTTTAGAATCCCTGCCGGGCGAAACGCTTGCCGCTCAGCTGAGTGGCGGCCAAAAAACGCGGCTAAGCCTGGCGATGGTACTGGCGGCTGACCCGGAGCCGGCCGTGTTGCTGCTGGATGAGCCAACCAACAACCTCGATGCCAACGGGCTGGCTTGGCTGGAAGGTTTTATCAAATCATTCCACGGCGCTGTAG
This sequence comes from Candidatus Acidiferrum sp., assembly GCA_035576845.1. Lineage (GTDB taxonomy): Bacteria > Patescibacteriota > Saccharimonadia > Saccharimonadales > EFPC-124 > DATLVY01. Next base: position 7,068 of record DATLVY010000039.1, read on the forward strand.
TGCTGGTTAGTCACGACCGGGCCTTTATAGACCGAGTGGCGACGGCTGTGGCAGAGCTGCATAAGGGCAAACTGAAGCGCTATGGCGGCAACTACACCTTTTACCACCAGCAAAAAACCGCCGAAGCCGCGGCCGAGCTGCAGCACTACCAACAGTCGGTCGAGGAGCGCAAGCGCATCGAAGAAATGGTGCGCGTCGCGAAAGACCGCGCCCGTGCCGGCGTCAACAACAAAAAACCGCCGGATAACGACAAGTTCGCCAAGGGTTTCTTCAACAATCGCATCCAGGGCAAGTTTAGCGCCCGGGCCAAAAGCCTGGAGTCGCGGCTCGATCATCTCGAGGCGCCCGAAAAACCAGAGCTGGCCAAAAACTATCGCCTGTCGCTGCATGGCAGCGCCGCCACACCCAAGTTGCTGCTGCGGCTGGAGCATATTAGTAAATCATTTGCCGGCCACCGGCTGTTGAACGACTTTAATCTCGACATTCGCGGCGGCGACCGCCTGCACATAGCTGGCCCTAACGGCAGCGGCAAAACCACCTTGCTTAAAATTGCTGCTGGATTACTGGCACCCGACAGTGGGCACGTTACTCGCGGTGTGGGCGTTACCGTTGGTTACCTGTCGCAGGAGCTGGAAGGGCTTGAGCCAGGCCAGACCGCGCTCGCCGCTTTAACTGCGATCGGTCAACTCCTTAAGCTTGTATTTAAGCAGGCCCGAATCCTCGGCCTAACCGAGCCAGATCTAGCCAAACCCGTCGCTGCTCTTTCTCGCGGCCAGCAGGCTAAACTGGCTTTTGCCAAGCTGCTTTTGGCCGAGAACCAGCTGCTGGTTTTGGACGAGCCCACCAACCACCTGGACATACCAACCCGGGAGCAAATCGAAGCAGCCCTGCGCCAGTACCAGGGCGCATTGCTGTTTGCATCGCATGACGCCTACTTTGTGCAGTCTGTGATTCCACCCGGTAGCTCGATAAAGACAAAACGCCTAGATCCATAATTGTGTTAATTGCTCTGCCATAAGGCCTAATTTTCTGAAAGTAAATAGCGCCGCGAGATTTTAAATCTCGGGCGCTACTTTTGCTGCTAGCAACCGCAAGTGCGATATCGGAGCAGCAGGTCAATCGTGTTGAGACCTCCCCAAGAGCTGGGGACGAGGACGCCAATGTCCTCGATGCTGCAACCCCAGCCGCAGGTGAGACAGGTTCCACTACGGTGGGTGAACGTTTCCGTTAGGACGAGGTCGTATTTTGCGAGGACCGCCTTGGTCCACGCGAAAGCCTTCGGGTCGCGCCACCGGCGCCACGTGAAGCCGTGTTTGCGGCTTCCGGCCTTAAAGGCCTCCTGCAGCTCGGCCTCGATTTTCGCGATGGGGACGCTAGTTCCCCGGCGAAGAGGAGATTGGGCATCAATGACAGGGGCAGTGGAAGTGCTCATAGTTCCGATCCTTTCCCGCTAATTGTAATTGTAGCGGAGGCCAGTTTTTCAACTATCGTCGCAATCTCTTATTGCGATCTTAGTTTATACTATAGCACTCATTATAATAAAAGTCAATAGGTTAATTTCCATAAGAGTGTACAAAGTAAAGAGCCCTATGCTTAACATAGTTGCACAGGGCTCTTGGTGACGGCGCTGCTTACGCCGCGTCGATTTCCGCGCGCATCTCTGCGGCGGAGCGGGTTGCTTCCTCAGTCGATGCTTTCATCGTACCCTGGGGCGTGTGCCTTTCACGAAGAATATGCGCTATGGTACTCGTGCAGAGGGGTTTGTGCGCGATTTCTCAATAAAACACAAAAGCGCGGGTCAGTGTTGACACGCGCTTTTTGATTGAATTCGTGGCCGAATTACAAAGTAGAGACCGTTGCTGGTACGACGAGCCTATACTCGTAATGCGCCTGGAAGCTTTGGGCAAATGCCCTGACTAAGAGATCACGTGCTAGAAGCTGAGCTTCCTCAAGCTCTTCGACCGGCACACCGGTACACGCCTCGGCTATAAACTTGGTGAGTTGCAGAAGCTCCTGCAGCTTCTTGAATCTCTCGCCTAGCTTTTCAACCCGCTGGGCATGCTTATGGGCGCCAGTCTGGTGATCTTTCTGAGCACGCTGCGTGGCCATTTCGGCCTCGCTTTGCAGGTACTCGTCCACGAATCTTGCCCCGTTGCGGCTGGCGATGCCGAAATTGCTAAAAAAGTTGTGGACCTCCCGGGGAATCATTGTGACTTGGCCAGAAGCTAGCCAGGCTTCGGCTGTTTGGATGGCCAAGTCATAGCACTCGCCGTCGCTGTCCGTCAGTAGATTGGCGCGCTCGGCCACTTTGATCGATGTTTGGTTTTGCATTCTTTCACTCTCACTCGATCTACAAGGCTGCAAGTTCAGCCTATACGCCATTATTATACCATTATTTATAGAGGTAGCCAAATGCCAAATGAGGCAATTATCCCATCATCCCATGCAGTATCAGGCAGAGTGCAACCTGGGGCTCTATAAGAGCTCAGCGTGTAACG
>DATLVY010000040.1:0-9629 GCA_035576845.1 Candidatus Acidiferrum sp.
GAAACGTGGCATCACGGTAGACATCTACCGTCTGCTCGTTGCGCTGGAAGTCGGCGATAACCCATTACCGGCGCTTGAAGCGCCCAACCACAAGCGCAAACTGCGCATTTTGGCAACACCCGATTGCTCGGGATCTACCCAAGGCTGGAATGGTCTTGGGCAGGCGTGGGCACTCCACCTTGCCAAGCTGCCCGATGTGGAAGTGGTGTATGCCGCGAACTTCAACGGGCAGTTTTTCGAACTATCAAGCGACAAAGCCACGACAGAGCTGATCGAATCGGTCGACCTGGTATTATACCTGGGCGATCATGACGGTCGGCAAATGTGCGAACACTATGCCTCATTAGGGGCAACGGTGGTCGCGCTTGACTCATATAGTGCGTCGGTTGCCAAACCTCGTTTGGCAACTAGTATGGCACTCGGACAAGGCACGCTTTACTGGGTTGATCGGGTTTCTGCAAAGGAACCTGCAACCTGGGCCAAGGCGGTCGAGCTTTGCCTGAGTCGCTAGTGAGGTTACGTATGATTAGTATCCGGTCACCGCCGGGTGAGCGCATGGCCTTCCAGCTAGTACCCTTAGTAGTAGTTGAGACCGAACACGGTACTGGTGGAGGGTAACATCTCCAGGAAGGCTGACTGTAAGCTAGGTGGGAAGCAGATAAGTTACTAGCTACCCCTGTCGACATCTAGTTTACACCACTGATGCTGGGGTGGGATGAGTTAATGCTAGGTAAGGCTCATTCTAATTGCACGAGGTGGGAGTCGTGCATACCCGCTTACTGATCGGATAAGTTTAGGTAGACGAATCTCAACTCGTCCTTAAGCTACACGGATCGTGCTTGCAGGAGGCTGCTGATGCGCCCCGGGGCACAAGGTGTTTGCTACTGTTGCGTATCCGAAGGCAAATACCACCAATCTAGAAGGAGCTCCTTGAAAAGAGCTCCTTTTTTCTAGGCAATTACCCCTTCACGCCATTCCGCACGTTACACGCCGGGCTCTTGCAGAGCCCCGGGCTGCACTTCGCCTGATGCTGCATGGCGTGAAGGGATAATTGCCTTTTTCTACCCTTTATTTATATTTGCATATATGCTATAATCACTATAAGAAAATAAGTTTGCCCAAATGGGTATATTTTTATGACAACCCCCAAACAAATCCGTAACATCGCTATTATCGCCCACGTCGACCACGGTAAGACGACGCTTGTTGATGGTCTTTTAAAGCAATCGCATACTTTCCGCGACAACCAGGCCGAGATGGGCCAGGAACTGATTATGGACAGCGGCGACCAAGAACGCGAGCGCGGCATTACCATTACCGCCAAACAAACAACTGTCGAATATAACGGTTACAAAATCAACATCGTCGACACGCCTGGCCACGCCGATTTTTCGGGCGAGGTGGAGCGCACCCTCAACATGGCTGACGGGGTGCTGCTGATCGTGGATGCTGTGGAGGGGCCGATGCCGCAGACCAAGTTTGTGCTGAGCAAAGCGCTGGCACTTGGTCTCAAACCGATCGTGGTCATCAACAAAATTGATAAACCGAGCAGCCGGCTGCTCGAGGTTGAAGATGAAATTGCCGACCTGTTTTTGGAACTGGCCATCAGCGACGACCAGCTGCATTATCCCATTTATTTTGCCATCGGCCGCGAGGGCAAGGCCTGGAAAACAGCGCCAATCGACCCAAACGCACCAGCAGATTTAACGCCGCTGTTTGAAGCAGTTATAAACGAAGTGCCGGCACCGTCGGTTGAACTTGAGGCGCCCCTGCAGTTGCTGGTAACGGCGCTAGCCTACGACAACTTCCTCGGTAAATACGCCATCGGCCGTATCGCCCGTGGCGTGGCCAAAGCCAGCCAGCCAATCGCACTTATAAAAGTTGACGGTACGATTATTAAAAGCAAAATCGATAAAATTTTTACTAACAAAGGGCTTGGCAAAGTTGAAGTTACTGAGGCCGGCGCGGGTGACATCGTGGCTTTAACCGGCATTAGTGAAGCTCGCATTGGCGAGACGGTTGCCGATAGCGAAAAACCCGAGGCTCTGCCGGTGATCGATATCGAAGCGCCGACACTCAAAATTTACCTTGGCCCCAACACCTCGCCGTTTAAAGGGCAGGAAGGGCAGTTTACGACCGCCCGCCAGATTGGCGACCGCCTGCGGCGCGAGCTGGAAACCAACGTCGCCTTGCGGCTCGAAGACAACGGCATTGGCTTTTTGGTCAGCGGCCGCGGCGAGCTGCACCTCAGTGTGTTGATTGAAGCGCTGCGCCGCGAGGGTTACGAATTCGAAGTTGGCCGCCCGCAGGTGGTTACTCAAATTATCGACGGCAAAGAGCAAGAGCCGCTCGAGGAACTGATTATCGAGGTTGATGAAGCCTATGTTGGCGCCGTCAACCAAGAGCTTGGCCTGCGCCGCGCCGAACTAAAAGAGCATCTGCAGACCAGTAAAGGCGGCACCCGCTTAACTTATATTATCCCAACCCGCGGCTTGCTTGGCCTGCGCAACCTGCTTATGACTGCCACCAAGGGCACCATTATTATGAACAGTCTGCCGCACGGCTACCAACCGTTGGGCTCGGCCCTGGCTAAAACCCGCAATGGCGCGCTAATCGCCACAGAATCGGGCGTTTCTACCCCCTATGCGCTGCAATCAGCCGAGGAGCGCGGCATTATCTTTATCGGTGCGGCTACCAAAGTATACCAGGGCATGATTGTTGGTGAATACACTCGCCACGACGACCTGGAGGTTAATGTCTGCCGCGAAAAGCAGCTGACTAACATGCGCAGCAAATCGTCCGACGGTGCGGTGCAGCTGACCCCATACACCCGCCTCAGCCTAGAGCAATGCCTCGATTTTATCGAAGACGATGAACTTTTGGAGGTCACCCCTAAATCCCTGCGCCTGCGCAAGCGCTATCTCGACCCCAACGAGCGGCGACGAATGGGCAAACGCTAAGGTTGTCTCCCATAAATTTATGCGGTACATTAAAAAGGTAGCTGTAAAGTTTTTGTCATAGGCGGCTTTACACTTGCAGTGTGACCGCTGCAGCGCTACTTCTCGTCGTTTGCATGCGACGAGATTTTTTGTGAAATTATATGGGCTTACCTTTCAGTCGAAGCAAAAAGCCCGCGTAACTAACCACTATATGCAGCCCAGACCAGACGATACAGAGCCATATGTACTGTTCAAGGCTGAGCCGAAAAAAGGGGATGGTCAGCACGATTCCGCCAGCAATGTAGTCCAATTGATCAAACGGAAGCCAGCTATCCCCCGGCCGCCTACCCAGCCGGCGCTTAAAAAAACTCTTGGCGGCATCACCCGCAAGTGCACCGAAGCCGAGCAAGCCACCCAGTAAAAGCGTCGGTGTCGTAACAGCCACAGCCTCGGGAAAGTTAAAATGGCCGACCATAATCTGTTGCAGCAAAGCCACAAAAATCCCAAGCAGTATGCCGCTGAGCAGCCCGCGCCACGTTTTGTGATCGCCAAATAGTCTGATACCTTTATATGTAAAACCGAGATCAAGTGGTGTCGACCAACGCCTCAAACCCGGCAGCTTGGCCGCAAATATCGGCGCCATATTCGCCGCACCCGCCGGCAAGAAAAACCAAACTGCGATTATGATATCCTGCCACATATGCGTATTATATCCCAGATAACCACATCTGTGATATGTTGTAATTATGAACTTACATCATGTTGGTAAACGTCCTGATTGGCAATTAGTGCCGCCCGGTAAGCGCAATGCCTGGCAGCGTATTGCGGCGCGAACTGGCGGCGTGGTCACGGCGGCGAATGCGCTCAGTGTTGCGGGCGCGGCATCGAGCATGTGGGGCGTGGTGCACATTGCTAATCACCAGCTATTCTTGGGCCTGGCTGCCATTAGTATTGGTCGTATTGCCGATGCGTTTGATGGAGCCGTGGCCGATATAACTGGCACAAAAAGTCCGCTTGGTGAAGCGCTTGATGCCACCCTCGATAAGCTACTACTGCTTGCAATCCTAATTGTTAGTGCGCTTACCAATCTAGCACCTCTTTGGGCGCTGGCCGGCATTACTGCGGTGAGCCTGCTGGTCGGGTGCCTGGGTCTTACCGCCAAACTCCGCAAACAAGAGCTGCATCCTGACATATTTGGCAAACTTTCAACTGCTGGGTTATGGATTACGCTCGTGTTGTATGGGATAACAGCACTAGTTCAGGTGCCATGGCTGACCATTATAGCCAATGCGGGAATGATAGTATCCCTTGTTCTTGGTTTATTTGCCCTGATCAATTACACACAAACCGCGCTCGGTAAGCGTACTGACCACAGCCAGCCCAGCCAGGCACTTCCTGCTTTTAAGCAAATTATTATCGTACAGAATGCGGTGAGTACTAACGCCAGCAGTGCTAAAAAATATATCGCCGAGCTGCAAAAACTATTGCCCGAAGTGCCATGTAAAATTATCACCACGACGCCTCACAGCATAAACAATATGGGAATCTTGCTTATGCCGGTGGCAGATCGGCTGGGCCCAGACACGTTGCTAGGAGTTGCTGGCGGCGACGGCACGCATCGTTCGGTCATAGAATATTTACTAACTGCGGGCAATCTTCCGGCACGTGCCCGTAAAACACCAGTACTGCCTTTGTGGGCTGGCAGCGGCAACGACATGGCAACAATGCTTAATGGTCCAGGCGAAAAATCGACACTACAGCACACCTTTGCCAATGGCCGAATCGTTAGTGTTTACCCGCTGGAATGCATCATGCGATTAAAACGAAAAGGCCGTTGGGTTCGTTTAGCAGCCAACAGCGCCAGTTTTGGCGCCTCGGCTAATGTGGCCCGTCGGCTCGACGAGCCAAACCGCAGGCAAAGCTGGCTCAATAACGTCCCCGGCGGACGAGCCGTACAAGACTACACAACGGGCTTGCTGGCATGGTTTGAAGCCAGGCCGTTTACATTAATGGAAGACGGCGCGTCGCATTCAATTTACGACCGGATTTTTGCAAATGGCTGGCGGGCGTGCACATTTAATATTGCACCGGTTGGGCTTACCGAGCGCGCTTTTTACTTCGTAAACCACCCGCGCAATCGAATTATCGGTTTGCTCATCCATTTTTTTGATACCATTGACCCGCGCCGCTCTAAACATGCCCGCAGCAAACCGGTTCGCTTCACTGTCAGCACACCAACTTGGGCTCAGTTTGACGGCGAGCCAATGCAGCTGCCGGCGCACACCAAGGTGACGGTTAAGCTTTCGCGTCAGCCGTTTTATGCGGTTAGTACCAAATTCGGCCAGCATTAGCTGCTTTTGCTGGGCTTCTTTTTACGCAAAAAGAAAAACGGCGCCACAGTAAAAATGACTGGTAACAGTAGTAAAATGCCAAATCGCCCATTGGCGTGCAGTAAATGAATGGCCCTGGGTCCAACGTTCTCGCCAACATAAAGGTAAAACGGTATCCACAAACTAATAGATATTACGGTCGCTAACATGAATGTTCGGTAACTAATACCCGAAATCCCCGCGAAAACGGTAATCGGTATGCGAAGTCCTGGCACGTGACGGCCAAAAATAATCACCGGCAGGCCATATTTACGGAATTTCTCGCCAACAACCTCGAGCTTCTTCTCATCCAAATCAATAAACTTGCCCAGCTTATCGACAACCGCCGGCCCGTAATGGGTACACAGAAAGTATAAAATCGACACGCCCACTAAATCAGCAACCGTCAGAATCGCAAAGGCTTCTATAAACAACAAGTAGCCTTGCGACACGCGATAGCCGGTATACACAATGATGTAATCCGATATTGGCAGCGGCAAGCCAGCTTCCTCGATAGTTAGCAGCAAAATTGGCGCCAGATAAATCTGGTGTCCTAAAAAAGTGGTAACCGCATCCTGGATTTGGTCTATAAATGAAAACATATTACCCCACCATTGTAGGGGATTTGGCAGCTGGAGGCCACCGTGGCACTTTCGCCTATTATCATTCCTACACAAAAAAAGGCATTGCCCCACATTACACGTGGCCATCGAGCTAGAAAGCAATCGCGTAACCTACTTTCGTGACTTGGATGGTCGGGAACTTTATCGAGAGGGCAGCAGGTCAATCCTCCCAGACGAGCTAGTAGCTGAGTTAAACTGGTTCGCCTGAAGTAGATGAGCCAGGTAACACTGGCTCTCTTTTATGGCGCACTGGTGGTCACTGCAAAATCCGACCTCGTTTTGACAGAAACAACATTTTTGACTATAGTTTAGTGCATCGCCGTTGGCACACATTGACAACTTGGCCATTATTTTATAGAGGAATTTATAATCAATGTCGCCTTACAACGACATGGCTAAAAATTCCTCCCTTGTGCGCCAACTTCTATCGTAAGATGAGCCGGCTTGCGCTGACTCGTTATTGAAGGAAATGCTTATGCAACACCTACCACTTACTTTGGTGTCCCAGGCTACCCCAAACAACTATCTTGTCGCTGGCTTCCAATATCCGCCAGCCCTTTCGGAAGCGCAAGCAGAGGAACTTGCCAGGTTGTTCAAAGCTCTGGGTGATCCTGTTCGTCTGTTATTGCTGTCGATTCTTATCGCGCACAAAGAGCAGACGAAGCTTGATCAAATTTACGTATTCAAGCTGGTTGAGGCATTTCTCCTCGCGCAGCCAACGATTAGCCACCATTTGCGCATACTTCGCAACGCCGGGCTGGTCCAACGCCGTAAGAGAGGGCTTTTTGCACAGTATTACGTCAACGAGGAGAAAGTCCACGCGGCCTTTCAGATGGTGGGAGCGGCTTTGGGAGTGAATTCCCTGTTCGCCACTACTGGCGAGGCAATCAAAGCATAAAAGCATAAGGAGAGTAGGCCGCTTTTAGCGAAGCGGCCTACGAACCAGATTTTATTTCTCTATAGAGTAATGAGCACAAAACGAGGAGCAGCTTCGCAATATTGCGGTGTACGGCCACATCTGTTACTATATGTAAGTTTTGCACACCGGTTGGATGGTAGGCGTAGCGTTTGCGCAGTCCAGCCAACGGACACCGGCAAAACGGAGGTCATTTAACATGGGTAGCATCGTTGAGGTAGACTTTCACTTATACCAGAGGTCGTACGATTACCACAAAGCGATGAGGCGTCTGGGAGTTACACACGCCCCGTTTATGCAGACGATACCTGCGAAGCTCCAAGGTGTCATCTCGGCACACATCGGAATCTCGGCAGCTCGGGGCGTGGTTACCGTTACCGAATTTCCCACCCAAGACGCGCAAGACGATTTCAGGACTATGATGGCACAAGCTGGTCAGCAGGAAAACTTGCAGTTACCGGACCTAAGGCATTCGTTCGTACTGGAGTACGGGGTGAGGATGGATTGGCGGGCATTGGGGAGTTTGACTGACGGTTTTGTGGTTATATCTATCAGCCCAAGCATTGAACCAATATTGTATCAGCGGTGGGTTCAGAACACATCAGCCACTATAATCAGTGGCTCGACCAGTGACGGCAGCTTTGTTGCGGTAAACTGTTTTGACCAAGAAGAGTCGTTTCAAGCAGTTGAGCGTCTCTTCAGGCCCTGCTTGCAACCGAGCGATGCACATGCCGGCTACACGATGCGGGTAGTTACTGACTAGTGGCGCAACGCCAGAATAGCGCGGGCAGCCTCTGCCTGCGCTATTTTCCTGCTATTGCAAACTTGCCGTTAACTTCTGTCAGGAACCCTTCAAGTTTGAGTTCGTCGATAACTCCAGCCAGGCGTTCATCGGGCAGCCGCGCCATAAGCAGCTCGTAGTCACACGACTTCATCGACAGCAATAATTTTAATACCTGGCCGCGCAGCTGGCGGTGAGAACCCTTGAACTTGGTTTGCCTAACGTAATGCCGGGAATTGCTGATGTTATTGCCGGCAACACGCTTAAGGTGCGCGCCATAATCCATCAGTGCCCAGTACCACTCGCGTGAATTTTCGCGGTCAAGTGCAAGCTTAGCGACCTGCAGCAAATCTTTATCATCTACACCGACCTGGCCAGAGAAAAAATGGCGCAAATACACCGTGCGGACATTGGTTTCAATAAATAAAGCAGGCTCGTTAAAGGCGTACGCCAAAATGGCGCCTGCGGTGTTTGGTCCGATGCCCGGTAGGCTCGTTAACTCCTCGGCCGTCTGTGGGATGGTGCCCGAAAACTTATCGCGAATAATCCGCGCCGCTTGCCATAAAAATTTTGCACGCCGGTTGTAGCCAAGGCCGCTCCACAAAGCCAGTAATTCGGCAAGCTCGGCGCTAGCCAGGCTATCAATAGTCGGAAAACGTTCTATAAACTGCTCAAACTTCGGTAAAACACGACCAACCTGAGTTTGCTGAAGCATTATTTCTGACACCAGCACCCAATAAGGCTCCGGGTTCTGCCGCCAGGGCATGAGGCGTTTGGACGTGGCATAATACGCCCAAACCGTTTGCTGAAAAAACCGAATCACATCATCTGTTGGCTGCATAGTTTATAGCATAGCGGAGCTGGGGGGCTAGGGCAATCTAAAAGCAAAATAGCCCGGGTTTACCAACCGGGGCTATTTAAAAGCTATCGCCGTGAGATTTCTCTACGGATAGCCGCCCGGGCAAAGTCGGGCAAGATTACATTCGGCAACTCAGTCAGGTTGACCAGCCGCTCGATGTAGTCCTGCCTGCATCCGGCGTTACGAAACATGATCGCCAACTGCAGATCGAGCCCAGCGGAGGCTCGATCGAACGCAAGTCCTTCGAGTTCGAGGCTGTGGATATGCTCTTCGGCAACCGATTGGTAATAACCAATAGTTGCCCGAGATTTCCGTGAGCCATACTTGCAACGGAGGCTGCCGACCGATCGCCTGGCTAGCGCCCGCAAACGGGGAGATTGCACATAGCCCAAAACGCTGGGGATAGATTCAATACTCATATCCTGCTCTCTTGCTGGACAACGACTCAACTTTGCTATTATATCATTAAATGAACGTTCTCGCCACTCACCACGTTGTAATGCGGAATGGTCATTTCTCAACCAAGGAACACCAGGTCAACAACTGACTTGTAAAAATTTGCTACTGCCGCCCGTCTATGCTATCGTACTATAAGTTCCGCCCCTTGAAATTAAGGCGGCTGGTGGGTTCGTTGCGAAGAAGTATTGTTCGCAATGAATCCACCAGCCAGCTATAAGTTTGTTGCGCTATATCAAACGGCTTACTGCCAGGCTGTGGATACTTTACCGTTTACATCCAGAAAGGAAAAACCATGAGCCAGATAGTCACGACCTATCCCATTGTTGGAGCGTTGCTAAAAACTGAGAAGCTGCTTGGTCATAACCGTCTTTGGGGGCCAACCAATGATGTGCAGCGGCGCTTTCTGAGCGAAATCTTTGTACCGTGTCGCAGCGAACAATTCAGCCCCAAACAACTGCAGAGCTTTGTGGCTTGGAGCGCCGATGAAATTAACGCTCTCCTTAAAGAATATGGTTTTGACATACGCTTAACACCCTTCGTCGACGAAAACTCGTTTGGCATCGCTAGCATCTTCACAAACAATGTCGAATGGAAGGCTAGCGGAGTAGCAACGACAGTTTCGGGTCAGGACGGGGTAGAATATCCAGCGGTGCGTCTCTCCGATGAGATATACTTTTATCGAC
>DATLVY010000041.1:0-16234 GCA_035576845.1 Candidatus Acidiferrum sp.
GATGGTAAAAGCTTTAACGACCGAGTGGTTGTTGCCCGTGGCGATCTGTTACGTAAAGGCGACTCAATCATCGAAGGCATGAGCATCGCCGACGGCGAACTAGCCGTTGGCCGTAACCTGACCGTGGCCTTTATGCCTTGGCTTGGCTACAACATGGACGACTCGATCGTACTCAGCCAGAGCATCGTCAAAGACGATAAGCTCACCAGCATCGAAATCACCGATTACATGGTTGAAGTTCGTGAAACCAAGCTGGGGCCAGAGCTGATCACCAAAGATATTCCAAACGTTTCCGAAGACAGCCTGCGCCATCTGGACGATACCGGTATTGTGCGCATCGGTGCTGAAGTGCACGCCGGCGACATTTTGGTCGGCAAAATTACGCCAAAGGGCGAACAAGAACTCAGCAGTGAAGAGCGCTTGCTGCGCGCCATCTTCGGCGAAAAGGCCAAAGACGTCCGCGATACCTCACAGCGCATGGCTAACGGCCGCCACGGCAAAGTGATTGGCGTCAAAGTGTTCAGCCATCAGACTGGGCACGAGATGAAAGCCGGCGTGCTGATGCAGATCCAGATTTTTGTTGCCCAAATGCGTAAAATCCAAGTCGGCGACAAGCTGGCTGGCCGCCACGGTAACAAAGGCGTCGTTGCTCGCGTGCTGCCGATTGAGGATATGCCGTTTATGGCTGATGGTACCCCTGTTGACGTGGTACTGAACCCACTCGGCGTACCATCGCGCATGAACCTTGGCCAGTTGTTTGAAACCCACCTTGGTGCCGCCGCCATGGCCCTCGGCTACAAAGTGGCTACGCCGCCATTTAACGGCGTGCCGACCGAGACGATTATTAGCGAGCTGCAAAAAGCCGGCCTGGCCGAAGACGGCAAAGTTGAGCTGTTTGATGGCCGCACTGGTGAAGCTTTTAAAGAGCGTGTCACCGTCGGCAGCATGTACATCATGAAACTGCACCACATGGTGGCTGATAAGATTCACGCCCGTTCGATTGGGCCATACACCATGGTTACCCAGCAGCCGCTCGGCGGTAAAGCCCAAAACGGTGGTCAGCGCTTCGGCGAAATGGAAGTGTGGGCGCTTGAAGCCTACGGTGCCGCGACGACTTTGCAGGAAATTCTGACCATTAAGTCCGACGACGTGTACGGCCGCAGCAAAGCCTACGAGGCGATTATTAAGAAAGAAAAAATCCAAGAGCCAAAGGTTCCTGAATCGTTCAACGTGCTGGTTAAAGAGTTGCAAGGTCTTGGCCTGCGTGTCGATTTGATCAGCCAAGAGCATGCCGAAGTTGATGCTGAAGCGATTCTTGACACCAATATTCACGCGGAAGCTGACGCGCCGATTGAAGTACAAATTGACAAATCCAATCTGGATGTATCGGGCACAACTGATGTTGCCGACCAGTATGCTGATGTTGATTTTGATGACGGTATGACGCTCGTGAACGAAGAGGGTGAACCCGAGATGCCGCTTATTACAAACGAAGATGGAAGTGAGGAGGTTGCCTAATGCCACGCCTAAATCTAAACACGAGTATCGCTGATTTCGATGCGGTACGCCTCGCGGTGGCCTCGCCAGAAGACATTCTGGGCTGGTCGCACGGCGAAGTGCTCAAGCCGGAGACGATTAACTACCGCACCCAAAAACCGGAGCGTGACGGCCTGTTTTGTGAGCGTATTTTCGGACCGGTGAAAGATGTGAACATCCATGACGCCAAGTTTAAAGGCGTGCGTAGCCGTGAAGCTGCCGTTGATAAAAATGGCGAGATTGTCACTAAAAGTATTGTCCGCCGCGAGCGCATGGGCCATATCGGTCTGGCCGCCCCTGTTGCGCACATCTGGTTCTTGCGCGGTATGCCTTCAGCCATGGGCCTATTACTTGGCATGACGGTGCGTAACCTCGAGCGTGTTGCCTACTTTGCTAGCTATATCATCACCAAGGTCGATGTCGAAAAACGCGACCAAATGCTGGCCGATACAGAGGCTGAATACGATGCAGCTAAAAATGCCATCAAAGCCCGCTACGAAAAAGAAGCCGAGGCTGAAGGCGCTGACCTGAAAGGTTTAGCCCTGGCGCAAAGCAAAGAAATTGATAGCGTCTCAGAAGATTACCTCGGTAAAAAAACCCAGCTGGAGGGTCTCGAAAAGTTCCGCCTTATCAGCGAAAACGATTTTCGTTCTTTGCCGGAAGAGTACCAAGAGTTAGTACAAGTCGGCATGGGCGGTACCGCACTGCACGATTTACTGGCAGAAATTAACCTGACGCAGCTCATTGGCGAGTTAACTACCGAAGCCGAAAACGCCAAAGGCCAACGCCGTAAAAAGGTGATGAAGCGCCTGAAAGTGCTCGAGAGTATGCAGCGTGCCGGCATTAAACCGACCGGCATGTGCTTGACTGTTTTGCCGGTGCTGCCGCCGGATCTTCGCCCGATGGTGCAGCTGACTGGCGGCCGGTTTGCGACCTCTGACCTCAACGACCTGTATCGCCGCGTTATTAACCGCAACAATCGCCTCAAAAAGCTTATGGAGCTTAACGCCCCAGAGGTTATCCGCCGCAACGAACAGCGCATGTTGCAAGAAGCCGTCGATGCTTTAATCGACAACTCGGCCACTCGTTCGGGCCGTGCGGTTAACGCCGCCGGTGGGCGCCGCCGTTTGAAATCGCTCAGCGATATGCTTAAAGGCAAGCAAGGCCGGTTCCGCCAAAACTTGTTGGGTAAGCGCGTGGACTACTCGGGCCGCAGCGTCATTGTCGCTGGTCCGGAGCTTAAAATTCACCAATGCGGTTTGCCAAAATTGATGGCGCTTGAGTTATTCAAACCATTCGTGGTTGCTGAGTTACTCGAGAAAGAACTGGCCCACAACATCAAAAGCGCCACCCGTTTGATTGAATCTAACGACGCCGCTGTGTGGGACGCGCTTGACGAAGTGATTCGCGACAAATACGTGCTCCTCAACCGCGCTCCATCGCTGCACCGCCTGTCGATTCAAGCCTTTCAGCCGCGGTTAATTGAAGGTAAAGCTATCCAGCTGCACCCGTTGGTATGTAAAGGTTTTAACGCCGACTTCGATGGCGACCAGATGGCCGTGCACTTGCCGCTGAGCGAAGACGCTCAGAATGAAGCTCGTGTGCTGATGAGTGCCACCAACAACCTGCTCAAACCGGCTGATGGTTCGACCATCCTGAACGTCTCGCAGGACATTGTGCTCGGCTGCTACTACCTGACCTACAACAAGCCGACTGCCGCGCTCGACAAACCCAAACGCTTCTCGAGTGTTGACGAAGCCACCTTCGCCTTTGACGCTGGCTCGATTTTGCTGCAAACGCCGATTGTCGTGCCGTTTAAATCCGAACTGCGCACCACCACGCTTGGCCGCATTCTCTTTAACGAAGTATTACCAGCAGACTTCCCATACGTTGAAGACATCATGAACAAAAAACGTCTCAACAAAGTGCTGGCCGATATCTTTGCCAGGTACGGTGCCGAGCAAATGGCTCGTTCGGCTGACGATATCAAAGAGTTGTCGCTCGAATACGCCACCATCTCAGCCGTCTCGACTGGTATGACTGACTACGCCGATGTCGAAGGCCTGGACGTGATTATTGCGGCCGGCGACGACAAAGCCGCCAAGATTAGCGAGCAATACGAGTTGGGCTTGATCACCGAAGAAGAACGCTATAGCTTAACCGTGCAGGCTTGGCGCGCAGTCGACAAGCAGATCAGCGATTTACTGGCTGACAGCCTGGTGAACCAAGACACCAGCGTGAGCGTAATGGTCAACTCTGGCGCCCGCGGTGACCTTAGCAACGTCAAACTGGCGACTGCCATGATTGGCGTGATGGTCGATGCCCTGGGACGCGAAATTGAGCTGCCGATTCGCAGCAGTTACAAAAAGGGTCTGTCGCCGCTGGAAGCCTTCGTCGCCACCCGCGGTGCCCGTAAAGGTTTAATCGATACCGCCCTTAAGACCGCTGACTCTGGTTATCTGACCCGCCGCCTCGTCGATGTCGCCCAAGATATCTTCACTGTTGACGAACCTGCCGAAGACCTTGGTTACTCGATTTACCGCGCTGAAACCGAAACCACTATGGTTGACTTTGGTGACCGCTTGTATGGCCGCTATGCCGCCGAAGCCGTTGCTAACCACGTAGCAGCCGGTGAGCTGATTACCCGCGAGATCGCCGGTACTATTCAAAACGATGCAAGCATCACCACGGTCAGAGTCATGAGCGTCCTCAGTTGTAGCAACCTCCGCGGTGTCACACCAAAGAGCTACGGTATCGACATGTCCTCTGGTAAGTTGGTTGAGCCATATCAGCCAGTCGGGGTTATCGCTGCCCAGTCGGTTGGTGAGCCAGGCACACAGTTGACCCTGAAGACCTTCCACCTTGGTGGTATCGCCGGTGGTGACATCACCCAAGGTTTGCCGCGCGTCGATGAGCTATTTGAAGCCCGCACACCAAAAGGCCAGGCCTACATGAGCGAAATCGCCGGCAACGCCGAAGTGTGGGAAGATGGCGACAAATATGTGGTTCAAATTACGCCAGACAAGGGCCGGGTTGAAAAACTCGAACTCGACGGCCGGATTGCCCATGTCAAAAGCGGCACCGATGTACTAGCTGGCGACGTGCTTGCAGCTGATAAAAACGATAGCCGCCCGCTCACGGCAACGTTCGACGGTGTCGTGACAGTGGCCAAAGACCACATCATGCTGGCTAATAAAACCCACGCGCCAATGCGCTACGAGATCCCCGGTTTCCGCCAGTTGCTGGTGAAATCCAACGATGTGGTTGAGGCGGGTGACCCATTGACTACTGGCTCGCTCAACCTGCATGATCTGATGCGCCTGAAAGGCGTCGAAGCTACCCAGCGCTACATTATTAATGAAGTGCTGCGTATCTACACTGCTCAGGGTCAGAACATCGCCGACAAACATCTCGAGATCATTGTCCGCCAAATGTTTAGCCGCGTGCAAATCGAAGAGCCCGGCGACACCACATTTGTAACGGGTGATATTGTGAGCAAAGCCGCCGTTGTTGAGGCTAATAAGCAACTCGCGCTTGATGGCAAAGAGCCAGCGCAGTTTACCCAGCTGCTGCTCGGTATTACCAAGGTCTCGATCTGGAGTGACAGCTTCCTGTCGGCCGCCTCGTTCCTCGATACAACCCGTGTGTTAATCAACGCCGCCACTGCCGGCCGCGTCGATAACCTCTACGGTTTGAAAGAGAACGTCATCATTGGCCGCAAGATTCCGGTTGGTACGGCAATCCGCCCACTCGAGAAGTAGGCGCCAGCGACGAAGCAGGCAGGCTTCTTTCATCGACAAATCAGTCGGTGGGAGGCCTGTCTGTGTTTGAGCGACGTAAATAAATTGGATGCGGCACGCAAACGCCAGGCTCTTTTGTGCTGTGCCTACAACAAATAGCACGTTGGCAATTATCTCTTCACGCCATGCAGCATCAGGCGGAGTGCAGCTTGGGGCTCTGCAAGAGCCTGGCGTGTAACGGGCGGAATAGCGTGAAGGGATAATTGCCAGCCCGTTCTCTTGCTTCATCACGCATCTTTTAGTATAATCAGCATAAAGAGTTTCAATCTGTTTGGAGCCAGCCAGTGCTGTGGCGCTTTGGGCAGTGTTATATAAATAAAGGATTTTTCATTTCATGCCAACTATTAACCAATTAATTCGGCATCCACGCAAAACTGCCAAACGGGCCAGTAAGTCTATTGCGCTGGGCCGGATTCATAATACCCTTAAGGGTCGTTACTACGCCCAAGCAGCACCACTCAAGCGTGGGGTTTGTCTCAAGGTAACCACTAAAACACCGCGTAAGCCAAACTCGGCACTACGCAAAGTCGCTCGTGTCCGTCTGACAAGCGGCTATGAAGTGTGGGCATATATTGGTGGCGAAGGCCACAACCTGCAAGAACACGCGGCCGTACTCGTTCGTGGTGGCCGCGTACCGGATCTTCCAGGTGTGCGCTATCACATCGTTCGTGGTGCGCTCGACTTACAGGGTGTTCAGAACCGCAAAAAAGGTCGCTCCAAATATGGCACCAAAAAGGAGGCTAAGTAATGCGTAAAGTGACCACAAGCCTGCAGCGCAA
Organism: Candidatus Acidiferrum sp.; assembly: GCA_035576845.1. Taxonomy (GTDB): domain Bacteria; phylum Patescibacteriota; class Saccharimonadia; order Saccharimonadales; family EFPC-124; genus DATLVY01. The sequence continues at coordinate 6,116 of DATLVY010000041.1, forward strand.
ACTTAATCCCGACCGAAAATACGGTAATGTTCTGGTTCAACGCCTTATCAACAAAAGCATGCTGGATGGCAAAAAATTAGCAGCCGAGCGATCGGTATATATTGCTCTTGAAAACGCTGCTAAAAAACTTAAAAGTGATAACCCTATCGAGGTTTTTGAAAAGGCAATCAAAAACGTTTATCCTTCGATGGAAGTGAAAAGCCGCCGCGTTGGTGGCGCTAACTACCAAATTCCGTTTCCTGTGGCTGGCCATCGCCAGCAGCACCTGGCGTTTATGTGGTTTGTTGCTGCTGCCCGTGCCCGCAAAGGCATGTCTTATGCCGAGCGCCTGTCGGCAGAAATTGTCGATGCCTATAATCAAACTGGCGCTGCATTCAAAAAGAAGGAAGATACGCATCGAATGGCTGACGCTAACCGCGCCTTTGCGCATTTTGCCCGGGGCTAAGCCGGCAAAGGGTTGCCAGATTTAATCTAAAAAATCTAACGAAGAAAACTATGTCAGACACAAAACTTCCGCTCGATAAATTTCGAAATATTGGCATCATTGCTCATATTGATGCCGGTAAAACAACTACAACTGAGGGCATTCTGTACCGCACCGGTTTAAAACATAAAATTGGCGCGGTTCACGAAGGTGCTACCACTACCGACTGGATGGAGCAAGAACGCGAGCGCGGCATCACCATTACCTCTGCCGCCGTGACCTGCTTTTGGAAAGAGCATAAAATTAACATTATTGATACGCCAGGGCACATCGATTTTACCGCCGAGGTAGAGCGGAGTTTGCGCGTGCTTGACGGTGCGGTGGTAGTTTTTGATGGCAAGATGGGTGTCGAAGCCCAGACCGAAACGGTGTGGCGCCAAGCCAACAAGTACCGCGTACCGCGTATCTGTTTTATCAACAAAATTAACCAAACCGGCGGCGACTTTTACAAGAGCTTGCAGAGCATCCATACTCGCCTTAGCAAGCGCGCATTCCCGATTCATTTGCCAATCGGCTTTGAACAAAGTATCAACGGCATTGTCGATTTAGTGAATATGAAGGCTTACACCTATAAAGACTTCACCGATCACGCGCTGATCGAAGAGGACATCCCAGCCGACCTGCTCGAAAAGGCCAAGAATGCTCGCACCTTGTTGGTTGAAGCGGCGGTTGAATCCGATGATGCTTTATTCGAAAAATACCTCGAGCACGGCGAGACGTCAATTTCCGAAACTGAGCTCAAAAGTGCTATCCGTAAGATGGTGCTTAGCGGCGAGGCCTATATTGTCACAGGCGGTGATGGCCGCGGCGTGATTGTCGAAAAGGTGCTCGACCTGGTGGTTGAATACTTGCCCAGCCCGATCGATAAAGGCTCGGTATGGGGTGTGCATCCAAAGACCGGCGACGAGATCGAACGTAAACCAGAAGACAACGAACCGCTGGCTGGTCTGGCCTTCAAAATTGCCACCGATCCATTTATTGGAAAGCTGACCTTTATTCGCGTGTACAGCGGTAAGCTAACCGCTGGCAGCTACGTGCTCAACGCGGGCACCGGCGACAAAGAGCGCATTGGCCGCGTGGTGCGCATGCATGCCGACAAGCGTGAGGATATTGACGAGGTTGGCGCTGGCGATATTGCAGCCGCTGTTGGCCTTAAAAACGTGACTACCGGCACAACCATCAGCGATCCGACCCATCCGATTGTGCTCGAAAGCATCACCTTCCCAGATCCTCCCGTGAGCATCGCTATCGAACCAAAAACCAAGCAAGACCAAGAAAAAATGAGCCTGGCCCTGCAGCGCCTGGCCGAAGAAGATCCGACTTTCCGCGTGCATACCGACCACGAAACCGGCCAAACCATCATCAGCGGCATGGGTGAGCTGCATCTCGAAATCATTGTTGACCGCATGAAACGCGAGTTTAAGGTGGAAGCCAACGTTGGTCAGCCGCAGGTTGCCTACCGCGAGACTATCCGGGCCAGTGCCGAGATCGAAGGCAAATACATCAAGCAATCTGGTGGTCGCGGCCAGTACGGGCATGTCTGGCTTAAGCTGGAGCCGAACGAACCAGGCAAAGGCTTTGAATTCGTCGATGCCATTAAAGGCGGTGTGGTGCCGCAGGAGTACCGCCCAGCCGTCAAGGCCGGTGCATTCGAAACCTTACAAGGTGGTGTCATAGCTGGTTATCCGGTGGTTGATGTCAAAGTTACCCTGTACGACGGCAGCTTCCACGAGGTTGACTCTAACGAAATGGCCTTCAAGTTTGCTGGCTCTATTGCTACCAAAGACGGCGTTAAGCGGGCCAAGCCGGTGCTGCTTGAGCCAGTTATGAAAGTGGTTGTTGTCACTCCCGAAGATTTCATGGGTGATGTTATCGGCGGCCTGAACGCCAAACGCGGCCGCATCGAGAGCATGAATGACCTGGTCGGTGGCATCAAAGAGATCACTGCCATGGTGCCACTCGGCGAAATGTTCGGCTACACCACCGAGTTGCGCAGTTCGACCCAAGGCCGCGCTAGCTCAAGCATGGAATTAGCCCAGTACGAAGAAGTGCCAAACCACGTTGCCGAAGCAGTGATTGCCAAGCGCGCTAGTTAAAATTTACCGCGTAAAACAAGGACAGCCTCTGTAATAGAAGGCTGTCTTTGTTTTGTCCGAATGAGCGGCTAATGCTTTTTAGGCTCACGCACCAAGGTATAAAAGAAAAAACTGACAAACGATACCGCAAAACAGATCGCCCCAAACGTATCTTCGCGTGGGTAGCGCCAAAAGTGGGTAAGCGGCCAGCTCAACGTGTACGGATGAATCTCAGAATTCAACACAATATAAACCCAGCCAGCAAAACCAAAGACAAATAAACTCAGCGAAAGAGATTGCGAAAATTTACGAAGCATACCCCGATTATATCAGATGAGTGTGATTTTGTGCTGCTATCCGCGCAAAAAAAGAGGGGCCGCTAGGGCACCCTCACTACGCTGTAAATGCCGCTCTTAGCTTTCGATAAAAAGCCTTGTTCTACGGCGTGCTTGACTAAAAGGTGCCGCGTTTGCTGGCATTCTTCTATCTCGCGCATGAGATGCTCGACTCGCTCCCTGATAAGCCTGTCGTGACTGGATTGCGGATCGAGCATAGCCAAAGCGCCATAACAATAGACTTGCAACAGAGACGCGCAGTCATCCAGCACCGCATAAACAGTGCTGGCGGTGGTAGTCAGTTTACCGCTGTGCTGCAACGTGTCCAGGAGTACTCCTAAAAACAACATCTCAGCCGTGGAACTCTGGCCACCGGTCAGTCGGACTGATTCAAGCACCCCCGAAACGCGCACATGCGAGTGCCTTGCAAAGGCGCTTATAGTACCGAGGCTCATTCGGCACCTCCTTTAAAACTATTCAACTCCATTGATGCACATCGCTATGACTATAGCCCATATCAAGCTCTGTTGCAATAAGAGATAGTTTTTTGCACTGAAATGTGAACCCATCTTTACAATCTATATGTAAGCCCCTATAATATAGACTATATACGCCTCGAGGTGGCCCTGCTATCTCATGCGAATCAATTTAAACAATATTATTTTAGGAGACCCTCCATTATGGCAGCAGGCAAATTTGACCGCAGCAAACCCCACGTCAACGTTGGGACCATGGGCCACGTCGACCATGGCAAAACTACTTTAACCGCCGCAATCACAAAAGTGCTTGCTGATCGGTTGCCAAGCGACACCAACAAGGCGGTCGCATACGACCAAATCGACAAAGCGCCCGAAGAGCGTGCTCGCGGTATTACCATCGCGACTTCTCACCAAGAGTATGAAAGCGAAAAGCGTCACTATGCGCACGTCGACATGCCAGGCCACGCCGACTACGTTAAAAACATGATCACCGGCGCCGCCCAGGTTGACGGTGCTATCCTCGTGGTCAGCGCTGCTGACGGCCCTATGCCGCAAACCCGTGAGCACGTACTGCTTGCCAAGCAGGTTGGTGTGCCAAAAATCGTGGTTTTCCTCAACAAAATGGATCTTGCTGATCCTGATTTGGTTGAGCTTGTCGAAGAAGATATTAAAGATCTGCTGAAAAAATATGGTTTTGATCCGAACTGCCCAATGATCAAGGGTTCAGCCACCAAAGCTCTAGAAGGCGACCAAGCCAACGGCGACGCCATTATGGAATTGGTGCACGCTATGGATGATTACATCGAAGAGCCAAAGCGTGACCTCGACAAGCCATTCCTAATGCCGATCGAAGATGTGTTTAGCATCAAAGGCCGCGGCACCGTTGCAACCGGCCGTATCGAGCAGGGCATCGTAAAGATTAACGAAGAAATCGAAATTGTTGGTATCCACGCAACCAAGAAGTCGGTGGTTACTGGCATTGAAGCCTTCAAGAAGCAGCTCGATGAAGGTCGTGCAGGCGATAACGCTGGCCTATTGCTGCGCGGTATCGAGCGCACTGACATCGAACGCGGCCAGGTGATTGCCAAACCAGGCACCATCACTCCGCACACCGAGTTTGAAAGCGAAGTTTACATCCTCACTAAAGAAGAAGGTGGCCGTCACACCCCATTCTTCAAGGGTTACAAGCCACAGTTTTACTTCCGCACTACTGACGTTACTGGCTCGGTCGAACTGCCTGCCGACAAAGAAATGGTTATGCCAGGCGATACGGTGACCTTTAAAGTAACCCTCATTGCCCCAATCGCCATGGAGCAAGGCCTCCGCTTTGCCATCCGCGAAGGCGGCCGCACCGTTGGCGCTGGTGTTGTTACTAAGATTGTTAAGTAAATAAATAAAATATAAAACTAAAGAAAGAACCGCTCCCAAAGGGGCGGTTCTTTTGTGTGTACGAACACGAGCTACTTAAGAGGCTCGGAGTCGAACAGTTCCTCTAGCCTCATACCTTCGTGCCACCAGGGTGCGGCAATAGCTCCCGGGTGGAGCTGTCCGAGGAAATTCGAATCCTCCAGCACCCGGTAGATGACATAGAAATCGGGCTCATCTTCGCGGTGTATCCATCCCCACCGCAGATAGTACCCTTCAAATTTCAGCGGTATCTTCGAGCCAGGATCAGGATGACGGTCTTCTCCCTCGCCCGTCCATGGGAATAGGTATTCCTGTCTAGCTTTGATAGCCTGCTGTCGGGCGCTGTTGTAGGAGGTGAGCGTGTCTTCACGCACGAACCACTCCTTAAACGTCCAACCAATTGTTTGGAAGACCCACCTATTGCCGGTGGGGGAGATTGCAGAAAGTATCCCTGAACCCCAGTTTGGGTTGTCAGTCCAATAGGCCATCCAGCCGTTTGAAGTCGGGACAAGCCAATTGCCTGAAGTGGCTCCGAAGCCTCGCATCGAATCTGGGTCGACTTGTCCCCCGCTCGTCGACTGAAATGTTTTTTTGTCGAACTGAAGATCCCCAACGATCTCCTTAAATTGGACAATTGTCAGCCATTTGGCCTGAAATTCCTTCTCATCAGGCAGGGCAGGGAGGTTTGCCAAGAATTCCTGGCCAGTTACAGCGTCAGCTATGGTCATGTTTACACCACTTTCATGAGCGGCTTTGCCGCTAAATTAAAATGCCGCACCAACAAACAGACTTTGTAGTCAAATGGTACTAAAGACATAATAAACACTTCCGTTCGAGTATATCAATGGTGCTTGCAGGTTTTATGAAATTGGGGTATGATTTACTGTAACAAGTTAATCACGCTGAGAATTCGGCTGGGGCGCTTAGCGCCAGCAGAAGTTACAGCGTCGGACATAAGGAGCAATTATGCCACAAACCCAAAACGAAACCCCGCGGATTCGCATCCGCTTGAAGGCCTATGACCACAAAGTCATCGACCAGTCGGCCAAACAAATTATCGATACCGCCCTGCGCACTGGCGCAGCCATTATCGGCCCGGTGCCGTTGCCAACTCGCCGCAGCACCTTTACGGTGGTCAAAAGCCCGCACGTCTACAAAAAGAGCGGTGAACATTTTGAGATGAGCGTGCACAAGCGCCTTATTGATATCCTCAACCCGACTCCAAAAACGATTGACGCCTTGCAGAACCTCTCGTTACCAGCTGGTTGCGATGCCGAAATCCGCATGTAAGTGATAAACCAAGTGCCTAAAAACACGCTAGCAATGGCGTGTTTTTAGTGTGGCATGGTACAATAAACACAAGTAATTTATAAAATAAACATGCCAAAATCAAAAACCAAACAAACCAATGAATCTGATGCGACCTACTTCTTAAAACTCGTGCTGTATATTGTGCTCGGCTCTTTTTGGCTGAAGTTCGCACAACCCCTACAAATCGGTGCGCTGGCGGTTAACGGTTTTCCGCTTGGCTTGCTGATTGGCTTAGTATTTGCGGCACACGATCATTTTCAGGTCGACCGCAAAATCGAGTACGCCATTTTGGTTGTTGTTACTATTATCACGTTCTTCCTGCCAGCGGGTATAGTTATCTAAATACTGGGCATACCCTTGAGATGGGGATATACTATATGTAGCTCGACTATTTAATGCGGGCTAGTGATGCTTTAACTATTTTCAGAGTCGAGGGAGGATTGCATGCAAGGGCGTTATGGTTGTTTTAATCTCGCAGGTCTCCCTGAGGGATGGGTGCTGATTCTTGACTGCGAAGAGGGGATCTTGACTTTATCTGCTTCTCAGCGGGTTATTAAAGAGCAGCAGCGCTTTGGGCAGCAGGAAATGTCAATCATTCGAATGCTGCTGGAAAATCCGAAGCATTGTTCGTGTGCGGCAGCTTTTGCTGCGCTAACCGCCTCAAATGTGGAACGGATTGAAGAAGAGGTTGAAAAAGCGCTACGACAGAGAACCCTTGGTAGGTATTTAAACCGTTTATCCCCTGCAATTTCTCGATGTCGGCATCGCCTGGCTCTCTTCGGCATTCGTATTGATACGATAGCGCAACAAGGTTATCGTCTCGTGTATGTCGAATAAAGAGCAAATTGGGGGTATTCGTAATGGACTACCCCCATCATTAGTAATAAAAAAAGTACGAAACACTTCTTGACGAACGGTAGCGGCATCTGTTATTATAATGAGTATATAAACGCGAGAGTTCTTGGTGAGTTTGTAAGTCCAAACGGATACTGCGGCTGCCAAGAATTTTCAATGACAAATAAAGGGTTTAAGGAATGAAGGCACTACTCGGTACCAAGATCGGTATGACGCAAATCCTCACTGAGGATGGTGTTGCTGTTCCTGTGACATTGGTTCAGGCTGGCCCTTGCACCGTAACGCAAATTAAAACCGTCGAAAAAGATGGTTATAGCGCCGTGCAAGTGGGTTTTGGCGAAGGTAAAAACCTTAGCCAACCGGTGGCTGGGCATGTCAAGGCTGCAAACATTACACCAAAACATATTAAAGAATTTCGTGATATAGATCTGACTGAAGGCGAAAACGTCGGCAGTCAATTTGATGTCACGGTTTTTGAGGTCGGCGACAACGTTGATGTCACCGGTACCAGCAAAGGCAAAGGCTTTGCTGGTAACGTTAAGCGCAATAACTTTTCGACGACCCGTCACAGCCATGGTTTCAAGGGTTATATTCGTAAACCGGGTTCGATCGGCTCAATGTATCCGCAAAAGATTTTTAAAGGTAAGCGTATGGCTGGCCGGATGGGCCACGACCGAGTGACGGTTAAAAACCTGACGGTTGCCTACGTTGATAAAGAAAATAATCTAATCGGCCTCAAGGGTGCCGTGCCTGGTCCAAAACGCGGGCTAGTGATTATTGGGGAGGTCAAGTGATGGCTGAAGCGACCAAAACAACCAAGCAAGTAGCTGATTTGCCAGAAGCTATATTTGCAGTTACCATGCAAAACCACGAACTGCTAAAACTGGCTTACGAAGCATACCTAGCCAATGGCCGTCCAAATCTGGCTAAAACGCTGCGCCGCGGTGAAGTCAGTGGCGGAGGCAAGAAACCCTGGAAGCAAAAAGGTACCGGCCGGGCTCGGTTCGGTTCAAGCCGTAACCCAATCTGGCGCAAGGGTGGTGTGGTTTTTGGCCCGCTGGGTATCGAAAACTACAGCAAAACTATCTCGACCAGCGCTAAACGCGTTGCCCTGCGACAAGCATTGACTTTGGCCGCCCAAGCTGGCGCAATCATCGTTATTGACGATATCCAACCTACGGGCAAGACTAAAGATATGGTTGCCCTGCTTGCCAAACACGAAGTCGCTAACCACAAGCATGTTGTTGTCGCCGTCGAACATAAGACGCCAGAGCTGGTGCGTGCTAGCCGCAATATCCAGAACCTGATTGTTAGCCAGGCGACTTATCTGAATGTCTATAATATTCTGAATGCTGATAAGTTACTAATCGCTAAATCTGCCCTAAACGCCATCAATACCTGGCTTGGAGGTGACAAATAATGAAAGCACTTCACACTATCATCGTGCCAAGGTTAACTGACAAAAGTTATGCACTTAGCAAAAAAAATGCATACGTTTTTAAAGTGCCGATTGGCGCAAACAAAAATGAGGTCGCCCAAGCCGTAGCCAAGCAATACAATGTTGCTGTTGAGGATGTTAATATTGTAGTCTCCAAGGGTAAAGTTAAGACCGCTGTTCATAATGGTCGCCCTTCACCTGCCAAACACAGTAATTTTAAAAAAGCCTACGTTACTCTAGCCAAGGGCAACTCTATTAAAATGTTCGAAGAAGAGGAGCAGAAGTAATGGCACTGAAAGCTTATAAGCCAACGACCCCAGGTCGGCGCGGCATGACCAGCCAGGATTTGTCTGCTATTACAACAGACAAGCCGCTGAAGTCCTTGCTGTCAATCAAAAAATCTAAAGCTGGCCGTAACAACGCTGGCCGTATCACTACCCGCCATCAAGGTGGTGGTGAGAAGAAGTTTTACCGCAAGGTTAACTTTAACTTGGCACCTGGCACAGTTGCCAAGGTCGAGCATATCGAATACGACCCAAACCGCTCTGCCCGTATTGCCCGCGTGAAAGACCAGAACGGCACGTATCACTACGTACTAGCCGACAGCAGCGTAACCCAAGGTAAGCAGATTGCCAGTGGTGCTGATGTTGCTATTGAAGCTGGAAACCGTTTACCGCTCAGCAATATCCCGACTGGTACGTTTGTCCATAATGTCGAGCTGCAGCCAGGCCGCGGTGGCCAAGCAATACGTTCGGCTGGCGCCAAAGCGCAGTTGCTAGCTAAAGAAGGCGACTATGCGCAGCTGCGTATGCCATCTGGCGAAGTCCGCCGTTTCCGCATTGAATGTATGGCGACTCTCGGTGTCGTTGGTAATGAACAGCACCAGAACGTCAAAATCGGTTCGGCCGGTCGCAAGCGCCACATGGGTGTGCGCCCGACAGTCCGTGGCGTGGCCATGAACCCAGTCAGCCACCCGCATGGTGGTGGTGAAGGTAAGCACGGCACTGGTAAAGCGCCGCGCACACCATGGGGTCAATTAACCCTTGGCTATCGCACCCGACGTCGTAAATCCACCAACAAGATGATTGTTAAAACCCGCCATGAGGCGAAGAGGAGCTAAGTAGATGAGTCGTTCACTCAAAAAAGGCCCATTCGTTGATGCCAGACTTGCCGCTAAAGTGGCAGCCCTCGGCGCTAGCGACCGGACCGTCATTAAAACCTGGGCACGTGCCAGCTCAATTACCCCAGAGATGGTCGGCAAAACCATTGCAGTACACAACGGTCGTCTGCATATTCCGATATTTATCAGCGAAAACATGGTTGGCCATAAGCTTGGCGAATTTGCCCCGACCCGGAAATTCCGTGCTCATGGCGGTAAGGATAAAAAGAAGTAATTATGACTATTCAAGCGACAATTAAAGGTATTCGACAAAGCCCGCGCAAAATAGGGCTTGTGGCTGCGCTTGTTCGTGGCCGCAGTGTGGCAGATGCCTTGATCATTCTAGAACACACCCCAAAACGCGCCGCTAAGCCGGTTGCTAAAGCTGTTGCCAGCGTAAAAGCAAATGCCATTAACAACCACCGGCTCGATGAAAAGACGTTGGTTATCGACCAACTACAAGTAACGGCTGGCCCTCGCCTGAAACGCATGCGCGCTGCTGCTATGGGTCGCGGCTTGGCTTATCAGAAAAAGACTAGCCACATCACTATTGCCGTATCGGGTACTGAAAAACCC
>DATLVY010000042.1:0-12022 GCA_035576845.1 Candidatus Acidiferrum sp.
AAGATAGTAAAGCATATTCAAACAAAGGCGCTGCACTCCACACCCTGGGAAGAACCGAGAAAGCCATCGCGGCTTATGACCAGGCGATCAGGGTTAATCCGCAAGATAGTAAAGCATACTATAACAAAGCGCTTGCCCTTCGTGCCCTGGGAAAGACTGAGGAAGCCATCGAGGCTTATGACCAGGCGATCAGGTTCAATCCGCAGTATAGTGAGGCACACTATAACAAAGGGATTGCACTTGACGCCCTGGGAAAGACTGAGGAAGCCATCGCGGCTTATGACCAGGCTATCAGGCTTAACCCGCAACATAGTGATGCATACAATAACAAAGGTGTTGTGCTTCGTGCCCTGGGAAGGGCTGAGGAAGCCATCGCGGCTTTTGACCAGGCTATCAGGTTCAATCCGAGGTATAGTAAAGCATACAATAACAAAGGTAATGCGCTTCGTGGCCTGGGAAGGGCTGAGGAAGCCATCGCGGCTTTTGACCAGGCTATCAGGTTCAATCCGAAGTTTAGTGATGCATACAATAACAAAGGTGTTGTGCTTCGTGCCCTGGGAAAGACTGAGGAAGCCATCGCGGCTTATGACCAGGCTATCAGGCTTAACCCGCAACATAGCGAGGCGTATGCATTTAAAGGTTATACTCTGTGTGTAGTAGGCAGACAAAAAGAAGCAGAAATCTGTTTCCAGCAAGCACTCCAGTATAATCCGTCCGAACAGGTTGTACGCCTTGTCGAATTGCTAAGGAAGGAGTATGGTACAGCATGAGATGCGTATCCGGTCATTATCCCATCAGGGATTGGCCGGATACCAATTTATTTTAAATTTATTTTTGGTTTATACTTATCGATGGGTATTTTTAATGTATGTATCAATCTATGACTAATGCTTCCACAGCTACAAAAAACCTGGAACACGTGCAGATAGGCTCACAGCCTTTTCTATTGTTCCCTCTTACTGCAACAGAGACACGATGGAGTGATGTTGGCGAGACAACTATTTTTGACAGAAAGCTCCTGCTTGATACCAATGGGTTGTTACCGCTCCTCCCGATCCGCTTCTATGTCGGGGCGACCCATATGACCAAAGACAACGCAATAAGTCCCTACACCGATAAAAAATCTCAATCAGAAAAAAACAAAGATCACAATATTCCCTATACTAACGCTCCTCTATGCCTGGATGCATCTATTCATGCAAAAGCGTTGCAAAGTTTGCACCTGACAGAGAAAAAAGAGGCACCCCCCTTCTACCTATTGCCTGAAGCCAAAAAGACACTCTCCCGTTTACGCTTCCACCTATTAATCCCAACAAAAGATACCCTTGGCTCAAATCGACCCATTCTTACTGCCTTTATTTCCAAACCCGATAAAACAGCGCTTAGTATTGGAGAACTCCGCTTCTGGCAATTTACCCCCGAAAAGGCAATAATAAAAAAAGCATACTTTTTCATGCTCCCCTCAGATGCTGCTATTATGCAGGCGATACAAGGACAGTTTACTCTGCACTAGAAAGACGTAAATCTCGTGGGACTGAGATTATGACACCTTCTAGACAATCCTTTACGCTTGGATGAGCGTGCTAAAAAAGTATTAAAAAACAAAGTGTCACTGCTGACTTAGACATAAGTTTTGGACGGTCTGTATTACAAATGAGAGGTCAATTCGATAGGCGCACCTGCTATACTAAACTTGTATGCTTATCAAAGCCTCTCTACTCACCAAAGTTTATGGCAAAAAACCCAACACCTTTACGGCGCTGCGCGGGGTTTCGCTGCAGGTAAAAGAAGGGGAGAGCCTGGCGATTATCGGCAAGTCGGGTTCGGGAAAATCAACATTGATGCATGTGCTGGCCACACTCGATTCGCCAGATGAAGGAACGCTGCTGCTGAACGGTCAAGATTTGATGCGAACCAAACGCTCTAAGCTCGACCGGCTGCGTAACCGCGATTTTGGTTTTATTTTTCAGCAATTCTTTTTGAACGGGCGCAGCACCGTGCTCGAAAATGTGATGCTGCCGCTTAAAATCCGTGGGGTCCGCTTGGGCGAGCGTAAACGGCGGGCAATGGAGGCGCTGGCCGAGGTCGACCTGCTAGACAAGGCTAAAAATAAAGCGACCGATCTATCGGGCGGCCAAAAACAGCGGGTATGCATTGCTCGGGCGTTGGTGGGCGAGCCGTCGATTATTTTCGCCGACGAGCCGACTGGCAACCTCGACACCGAAAACAGCCGGCGCGTGATTGACCTGTTATTCAGCCTCAATAAGCAAAAGAAAATCACTTTAATTATCGTTACCCACGATGACGACCTGGCTGCTTTGTGCGACCGGAAGTTGTATATGAAAGATGGGATTTTGGCACCGGAGGCTCAAAAGAAATGAAAATGATCGACATCGTCAGTACATCTAACCATAATTTATGGCGCTCTAAACTGCGTACCAGCCTGACAATTCTGGCGATTTTTGTCGGTGCGTTTACCCTGACGTTGACCAACTCGCTGGGCGCTGGTGTGCAGCAATATCTTAACCGCCAGGTCGGTGACGTCAGCGCACCGGGGATTTTTTACGTTATCCCGAAGTCCGACAACAACCCGTTTGCGGTCAGCACCAAGCCGAAAGAGTACAACCCCAACAAATCTGCGCACCCTATAGACACGCCCAGCTTGTCATCATCCGATCTCGCCAAACTGCAAAAAGTATCTGGCGTGGCCACAGCTCGACCATATAGCGTAGTGCCGGCCGAATACGCGACCCACGGCACGGGCAGTAAAAAATATGTAGTCAGTACCATTAAACCGTACACATCGCTGAAGCTAGAGCTGGCCGCAGGCCGGTTGCTGGACGTGGCGACCGATCAAAATAAGGTTATTATCCCCGAAGCGTACCTGGATGTTCTCGGTTTTAAAACCGCGAGCAGCGCCATCAATCAGCCCATCGCCATTGGCTACCGTGATAAAACCGGCAAACTGGCCGAATATAACCTGACGGTGGTTGGCGTTATGAAAAGCAGCCTGCTTACGGGTAGCGACTTTTTTGTGGACGACCATGGCCTGGGCGAAATCTACACGCTTGAAACCGGAACTAACCTGAGCAGCCGCTTTTTGGCCGCTATTGTGCAGTTTAGCGACGCCTCGCCCGATAAAGAATCCACGCAAAAAAGCGCTATCGAAAAAGCAGGCAACTACAGCGCCACGTCTCTGAAAGACCAAATTGCTACGATCGATAGTGTGGTGTCGGCCATCACGACTGGGCTGGCGGTGGTTGGCATCATTGCGCTGCTGGCTGCCAGCTTTGGCATTATTAATACGTTGCTGATGAGTGTGTACGAACGCACGCAAGAGGTTGGCCTGATGAAAGCGCTCGGTATGAACCGCCGCACGGTGTTTGCCTTGTTTGCGGTCGAGGCGGTACTGGTTGGGTTTTGGGGTTCGCTGGTTGCGGTGATTGTGGCTTACGGCACCAGCCAAATTATCAATGTCTGGGCGGCAGCTAACTTTTTGAGTAGTTTCGAGGGCTTTACGCTGCTGGTGGTGACGCCGGGCGGCGTAGTGTTTGTTGTGGGGCTCATTATGGTCATCGCCTTTTTGGCGGGCACGCTGCCGGCCGTCAAAGCGTCTCGTCTCAACCCGATTGATGCACTGCGCAGTGAATAACGAATAGTTAATGTGTATTTTGCCTTGAAATTAGGCGAACCCAGGCATACACTAACCACAGGTATATACAAATGGTGGGTAGCGAAGTGCACGTATGCGAATCTTACTGTAAGAGTTCGCCTAAATCCGTGTAGACAAATCAAACGTAACAAAGGTATAATACAGCTTCATGAGCAGGGAAAACACACATTACATATTCGTAACCGGCGGTGTCATATCTGGCATCGGCAAAGGCATCACCGCGGCGTCCATCGGCGCCGTTTTACGGGCGCATGGATTAAAAGTAACAACGCAAAAACTCGACCCTTACTTAAATGTTGACGCAGGCTTGCTGAATCCGGCCGAGCACGGTGAGTGCTTTGTCACAAAAGATGGTGCCGAAACCGATTTGGATCTTGGGCACTACGAGCGTTTTTTGGATATAGAAATGACCCAGTCAAGCTCAACCATGAGTGGCTGGCTACTGCGCCGGCTGATCGAGGACGAGCGCGCCGGTAAATTTGGCGGCAAAACCATTCAGTATGTCCCGCACTTTACGGGCGCCGTGCAGCAGTCGATTATTGAAGCTAGCCAGGGGAGCGATGTGCATATTGTTGAAATTGGCGGTACGGTTGGCGACATTGAAGCGGCTGCTGTGCTCGAGGCAGTGCGGGAGCTAGCTGCTAAGGTAGGCCGCTCTCGTTACGTATTTGCACATGTGGTGTACGTGCCTTATCTGGGTACGAGCAAAGAATTTAAAACCAAACCTGCCCAAAACGCCGTGCGCGACCTGCGTAGCATTGGCATTATGCCTGACTTGCTACTGGCCCGCACCGAAAAACCCGTTCACGAAGGGGTGATAGAAAAACTGAGTATGTTCAGCGGTGTGGCCCGCGACGGGGTGGTGCTGCTGCCAAACGCCAAGACTGTTTACGAGGTGCCGCTGACGCTACAAAATCATGGAATCGACAAGTTTATCTTGAATCATTTTGGCATTGAAAGTGGCGAGGCTGACATGTCGGGTTGGCAGGAGCTGGTTAAAATCGCAACCACCACCTACGATAAAACGGTCCGTATCGGTATGGTAGCAAAATATTTATCCAATGAGGATACGTATTTATGTGTGGTCGAGGCTTTGCGCGCTGCCTCGTGGGAACAGCGTGTTAATTTTGAGCTGACTTGGGTGGATGCCGAAAAACTAGAGCATGACGGCACCGACGAACTTAAGGAGTTTGATGGTTTGGTGGTTCCCGGTGGCTTTGGTACGCGCGGCTTGGAGGGCAAAATTGCCGCCGCTCGTTTTGCAATGGATCACAAAAAGCCATACTTGGGGCTGTGTCTTGGTTTGCAAATGGCGGTGATTGCCGCTGCGCGCAAGGCCGGACTAAGCGATGCTACAACAGGGGAGATCGATTCGCTGGCGGATCACCAAGTCATTTACATCATGGCTGGGCAAGAAGGCAAGGAATCTACCGGCGGTACCATGCGGCTGGGCAATTATACTTGCAAGCTCGAACCGGGCTCGCTGGCCGCCAAAACCTATGATGCAACCGAAATTGTCGAGCGTCACCGCCACCGCTACGAAGTGAACCAGGCGTATCGAGATCAAATCGAAGCTGGCGGCCTTAAGCTGAGTGGCTTTTCTCCGGACGGCAGGCTGGTTGAAATGGTCGAAGCCGTTGAGCACCCATACTTCCTAGCTACGCAGGCACACCCTGAGTTTTTGTCTCGGCCCAACCGGCCGCATCCAATGTTCCGCGGGTTTATTGCGGCCGCTGTCCAGCAACAAAACCATTAATTGCCGATGTCGAAATACTCAAACCAAAATAACGAATACACAAACCATGCCGGGATGTGGTAGGGTATAACTGCAATACCGCTTTTGTTTTGGCTTTTGTAAGTATAAAAAGCCTGCAGTTTGCGTAGAATAGAGCTGCCCGTAAAAACCCTAAACCGGGCGACTGCGCGCTTGTGCATAAACGCGGGGTCCTCGGCCATATGCGTCGGGAATTTGCCCAGACTAAGCACTAACTTCGGGAAGGTGGCGTACCACAAAGCGGTACTTGGATATTTTTGTTTTACCAAACTGGTGATAATCTCGGACAGTGCCATGTGGTCGGGGTGGCCGTATTCGCCGGCTAGGTCGTAAGTTACAATCAAATCGGGCTGCAAGGTATGTAGCTGCGTTTCGAGCCAGGCGCCAAACTCGGAGCGTTTTTTATCCAGCTGCCCATCGCCAAAATCGGCTTGGATTAAGTCAGCGTTGTATAGTTTGGCTACGGCTTCGGCCTCCTCGGTGCGAATCTTTTTTAACTGCTCGTCGAGGTGCGCATCCGGTGTGCCGCGCTCACCCTTGGTCATGACAATCCACGTCGCCCGGTGGCCGTAACGCGCAGCCAGGCTTAATAGCCCCGCGCCGTGCCATACCTCATCATCGGCATGCGGAAAAACTACCAGCACATGCTTGTATGTTCGCAAACTCTTCGTCGATAACCAAAAATTATTCGCCAGGCAAAAGCCAACCAGCCATAGTGCAAACACGAACACAACTACCCACAATATCATCAGCAAAAGCATAGTTTTAGCTTATCACAGACTGCTGGTATAATCAGAACAGATATGTATAGTTTGGACAAAATAGTACAAGAGCTGGCTAGCCAGGCTCAAACGATTGTTGGCGGGAATATGCTGCCAGAGGTTGCATTAGCTAATCCCAATTTTGGGGCCGATTTTGCGGTAGCCTGTTTTAAGTTAGCTAGCCAGACGGGTCAAAACCCGCACGAATTAGCAATCCAGCTTGCGTCCAAGCTTCAACATCCGGCACTGCAAAAGGCTGAAGCGACGGCGGGGTTTGTGAACTTGTGGCTCAAACCCGAGGCTCTTGCGCAGGGCTTGCAAAAAGATACGGGCGAGCATGAGGCCTATGGCCAACATGCCGATGGTCAAGGGAAAATCGCTATTGTGGAATTTCCCAGCCCAAACATGGCCAAACCTTTTAGCGTTGGGCACCTTCGGCCAGCAGTGCAAGGCTGGGCGATTGCTCAGCTCATGAAAGCGATGGGTTACCGAGTAATCACAGACAATCATTTGGGTGACTGGGGCACGCCATTTGGTAAATGGGTGGTCGGGTTTCGCCGTTATAGTTCCGATGAACAACTGGCCCGAGCTGGCATCCACGAGCTGGCGCGTGTTTACATCCGCATTACCGCTGATCTCAAAGCCGAAAAAGAGCAAAATAATCATGAGCTTGCCGACGAAGTGCAGAGCTGGCTGCTTAAATTAGAGGATGGCGATACTGAAGCTCTATCCTACAGCCGGCGATTTGCCGATATTTCGATTGGCCACATGCATCAAGTGCTTGAGCGCCTCGGTATTACGACCGACTACGAATTTGGTGAGGCTTTTTATATCCCGAAAGCTAAAAAGATGGTCGAAGACCTGGTACAAAAAGGTGTTGCGCAGCGGCAGGCCGACGGCTCGGTTATCGTGTCACTAGATGAGTACGGAATCAAAACGCCGATTTTATTAGAAAAAAGTAACGGTGCAGCATTGTATGCAACCAGCGACCTGGCGACACTAGAGTTCAGGATTGAGAAATGGCACCCGGACAAGGTGATTTACGTGGTGGCGGCTGAACAGCAATTCCACTTTAAACAAATTTTCGCACTCGCTAACAAACTAGGCTACAAAAGCGAGTACTTACATTACTGGTTTGGCTTAATTGACCAGATTGATGAGGCTGGCGCGCGCAGCAAAATGAGCTCGCGTAAAGGTGTGGTGTTGCTTGAAGATCTGCTTGATACAGCCGAGTCCGAGGCACGCAAGCACGCCGCTAACCCCGGTGAGCTGAGCGATCAATCAGTTAAGCAGATCGCCCTCGGTGCTATAAAATTTACTGATTTTGCCCAGGACAAAAAGACCTCGATCTTGTTTGATTGGGACCGAATCTTTAATCTGCGCGGCTACTCTGGCGCCTACGTGCAATATGCGGCTGTGCGCGTCAAAGCTATTCTGGACAAATTTGGTCGCCAAACCCAGCCCGCAACTGGGTATGATTGGCGGGCTGAACACGATATTTTACTATGCCTGGCCCTCTATCCTCAGATCGTCAGAGCTGCCGCTAACCAATATGAACCGCACCGCATTGCACAATATGCATATAACTTGGCCCGTGAGTTAAACAAGTATTACGAAACTACTAACGTCGGCGCGGCCGAACAGCCCGCCCAAAGCGCGCGGCTGTGGCTGCTTGGAGTTGTGCAACAAAATTTCGAGCACGCTCTCGGGCTGCTCGGCATTGAAATTCCAGACAAAATGTAAGGAGGCAACATGACAAAAATCCAAAAAACCGACGAGCAATGGAAAAAACAGCTGACGCCCGAACAATATGCGGTGTTGCGGCAAGAGGCGACCGAAGCGCCATACAGCGGTGAGTATCTGAACCTGACTGATAAGGGGATGTACGTTTGCGCTGCTTGTGGTGCAGAATTGTTCGATTCTGGCACAAAGTTCGACGCCAACTGTGGCTGGCCCAGTTTTTACGATGCCAAACCCGGAGCGATGGAATTCCACCAGGATAACACCTTTGGCATGGCGCGCACCGCTGTTACTTGCGCCACTTGTGGTGGCCATCTTGGGCATATCTTTGATGATGCACCTGATCAGCCTACCGGGAAAAGGTACTGTATTAATTCAGTTGGTTTAAAGTTTCAACCTCGGCAACACGCTTAAATTGACGTCTATATATTTTTGTGCTATTGTAAGTTAGTTCTAAGCTGTAATAGTTTGAGCTTTAGAAAGTTCAGATTCCATCGGAGGATGAAATGCTGTCTCAGAAAAAACGTAAAGGCTTGTATTGGGGGGGAATGTTACTGCTGTTTATTCTCAGCCTCGGTTTTATTACCTTCGTTTTTGCTACCGACAACGGGGTTGATCCACAGGAGACTCAACCGTTTGCGTCTACATCCGCACAGGCAAAACAGCCCGCGCAGCTCATCAATCTTTTGTACGATACAAGTGGTCATGCTAGTTTTGATATGAATGGCTATGGCAAAGCAGTAGTTCAAGTACCTTTCTTTACAAACAGTTGCTACGCCTCCAGGGCGTACTTTAGTACACAGACGTACACTTGCCAGAACTCCGGGCGCCTTGCGACTTTCAAAGCATCAAACCTCGAGTCTGGGATGGCTGTGGATTTTGAATCTCAGCCTGGAATTGTTAGCATCCGGCTGGTTGGTGGTAATGACGGCATGCCGTGGAGCCAGGTTCCCCATATTGATATTACCTGGGGTTAAATCAGAGAAGATAGAGGACAGTAATTCACGACTGTCCTCTAACTATTTGTACCTTACTTAAAGAATCGCGTATCATCCTGATCGTTCCTAAGAAATAAAAAGGACAAAAAGGCGTCGAGTCATGCTTTGCATCTTTTCATTTTACGAATAAATTTTATAATAGGTAAGATAACATGCTAACCCACAAACAACTCGAAGATTATATTCTAACTTTGCCAGGCGCCAAACTCGATTATCCATTTGGTGAGGATACGGCTGTATATAAAATTGGCGACAAAATGTTTGCGCTTATTGCCGAGGGGGCGGACCCGGTGCGCATAAGCCTAAAGTGCGACCCGGGGCTTTCGCAGGTGCTGCGCGAAAAGTACGAAACTGTGTTGCCGGGTTATCATTTGAACAAAAAACATTGGAACACCATTATTTGCAGCGGGCAGCTGAGTGAACAAGACGTTCAGGATTTAATTAGGCATTCGTACGAATTAGTCAGGGATTAGCGTAAAATCCACCACACAACAGCAACCGCCACCACGGCGACTGCCGCTGTCATAATAAGCACTTGTATGAGTGAGCGATAAATCGAATCGCGCGCAAGTGGGTTGCGGCCAATCGAGGTAACGCCGGCTTGGATAGCGCTGTAAATTAGAGAGATCAATGCCACGAGTGCGGTTATCGCCACTAGCGAACTTATAATAACTTGCAATAGTGATACGCTATGACCAACTAAGGCCGACGCAAAGTTTTGCAGTCCGGCAAGTGGATTCTGCTGGCTGGGGCTACTCGATAAGGTTGTGCCAATTAAAATCGTGACCGGTATACGCCCTACATGAATATGCCAAGCAGTACCGGTTTTGTCATGAACTGTTTCGGCTGTTGCGCCGGAGGTGGTGTCAGAAAAACTGGCTTGGGCGATGCCAACGGCGCGCATATTCGTACCTGCTTTCATGCCGATGCCGCTGAACGGGGAAACCCCAACTTGATCGCCGGCCTGAATGTGCCCGCCGACCGAACTGACGAGCGCATCGACCGTCCCATTGATGGCAACTTGCAGTTTACTCGTTGTGGCATTGATGGCCAGCAGCGACTGACCACTCGGCACCACTATACCGGCTAGCCGTTCGGCATTGGAGCTGTCGGCCAGCTCGACACTATCTGCATCGCCTGATTTGGTGCTGACCAGGTTGCCGGCCACGATCGTGCTATCCGTGGCTGAAAATGAACGTGAAACCACGCCCAAGGCATGTGCGGCACTAAATCCGCAAAGCACCATCGTGGTGATGCCTGTAGCGTAGCAAAGGCGATAAAACAGACGCATAGTACTTATGATTTAATCATGCTAGCCTTGAATGAAGCAAACAACAGAGGCGGGGGATAATTGTTGTTCTAACGCTTTGTGCTAAAATAGTAGCATAAGTGTATCGAGGTGATGCAGGGGTGTGGGTGCGATGCGTCCGCAAGATCAAACAAACAACAACATTGGTCAAGGGGTGGTAGGGGCAGTTGGGGCGGTGAGTACAAACAGCACCGCGCCGGCTTCTTTACCTCGTGATTCTTTTCGGCAATCTGGCCAGCTGCCGCGGGCTCGGCGACTGAGCCGGACGCTGATTATTTTTATTGCTGCTTTTATCATTATCCTTATCGGTGTGTTGGTCTGGCTAACTATATCAAGGATCACAAGCTCGGGCGTTACGCAAGCGGCTTTAACGCCTGATGAAGTGCTCTCGCAATTTGGCGTCTCCCGGTTGTCTTTCCCGCCGTCGAGCCTGCAAGGCGTTAGCGGGGTGCAACAACTGCAAGTTAATGGCCAGCTGCAGGTCGGTGACGGGCTTGTATTGACACCAGCCTCTGTTGCGCCGGCAGTCCCGCAAGCTGGTGAAATGTACTACAGCCAGATAACGAACCAACTGTACTATTTTAACGGTAAGAACTTTGTCGGTGCTGTTGGTACGCAAGGCCAGGCCGGTGCCAGAGGGCCGGCAGGTTTGCAAGGTGTCGCCGGGGCGGCTGGTACCAATGGTTTAAATGGTAAGGATGGCACAAACGGCACGTCTTCTGATGCGATTTTAAACCAAACGACACTGCAAACCGCCGACTTCAATATTAGTGGCACGGGGATGGCGGGTGTTTTGAACGGCACGGGAAGTGTTTTGACCCCGCTAATTGATACCAGTACGTCTACCGCACTGAATATTGCACCAAACAACGCCACCGGCATTACTTTGGGCAAAACCTCGGCAAATATTACGACGACAATCAATGGCATAGCCTTGGTAAAGCCAACTCCTGGCCACGACACGGCTAATGTTTTCCAGGTACAGAATTCGTCTGCAGCCAATCTTTTGACTGTCGATAGTAGCAATACAACGATTGTGCTTGGCAATGACAGTGCTCCGGCTAATCTGACCGTACGTGGTGGTGCGGCTGCGGGGAGTAATGTAACAGGGTCAAACCTGACCTTTGATGCATCTAACGGTACGGGTGGCGGCGGCTCGGGTGATTTTATCTTCCGTACAGCGCCGATTGATACCAATACGGCTATTACGCTGGATAACTTCCAGAGCCAAAGCGGCGGCACGGGTATCTCTAGCCTCAGCTGGAATCATACGCCCAGCAGTAGCATCAACTCGATTTTAATTGTCGCTGCCGTCACGGATACGGCGCACAGCTTTAACGCAGTCAGTGGGGTGACGTACGAGGGGACGAATCTGACTCGGCTGTCAGCCATAACGTGTCCGACGGCCGATGCGCCTTTTGGCTGTCATGTCGAACTGTGGTATTTGATCGATCCTTCCACCAGCGGCACGCACCAGATTATCGAGACACTTGCCTCTGGCACCAGCGTGCTGGCAGGCGGCAGCGCAACGTATACAAATATTAACACCTCAGCACCCTTCGGGACGCCGTCGGCCGTGTCGGGCAGTACAAGCGGCGCCACACAGATTACCAATAACGTGATCACAACCAGTACGCAGCAGCTTGTAATCGATGCACTGACCGCCAACAATGCCATCAGCGCGCCTGGCGGCACGCAGTTGTGGAATTCGAGCGCCAATAGTGCCATCGCCGACACAGGCAGCAGTACGCCAGCCAGCGGCGGCAC
>DATLVY010000043.1:0-17429 GCA_035576845.1 Candidatus Acidiferrum sp.
TTTCACATAGCTCGAGCGCGCCAAGCGTTCCCACGCCCAGCGATGCGTGCCAGGCGGAGGCATAGCCAACGGATAAAAACCTGCTATAATTAACCTGTTATGCGCCCGTAGCTCAGTGGATTAGAGCACTGGTCTTCGGAACCAGGTGTCGTAAGTTCGAATCTTACCGGGCGCACCATACAAATAACCCAGTTTTTTCTGGGTTATTTGTATGGTGTCTGTTTTGTTTGAACTTACGGCTTGGATTTTGCAACCAGCAAAATCCAATGTCGGCGGTTCGGTGGAGCGAGGACGCGCGCAGGTGTTATACCGAGCACGCCGCAGCGGAGAAGGGCTTGCCCGCTATCTTACCGGGCGCACCAAATTTTTAAATAATTATTTATCAGGTGAGTAAAGCTAGCGGAACCTGAATCCCGAAACCAAGCCAAAGTAGGGGTCCTGTCCCTCGGTCCGCCCCAACTTTTCGTGCTCGGCTCGCGCCTTAAGCGCCTAAAAGCCGGGCGCTGCCCCGCCGAGTGCCACCCCTATGATTAGGGTTTCGGGATTCAAGTAACGGAAATAGAAAACCGCAACAAACATAATGTTGCGGTTTTTGGCCTAACCTTGTGAACCAGGCGTATAATGCCTTTACTGGCCAGATACTCGTGAGGCTCCTCGCCAGCGGCCGCCAAACAAGTGTAGGCGTACTCGAGCGCCTCGCGGACTAACTGGTTAGCGATATGGGCGCAATCCTCGGGGGACAGGGTGTCTGCGCATGCATCGGCAATTTGCTGGCTGGTTGGCTCTGGCGACAAGTTCAAGCGCCGGATTAGCTCATCGAACGCTTCCTCTGCCGTAATTTCGTCATCAGGTGCATGGGTCACAGTGTATCCATCTACTTTAAATACCCGTGCCTTCTCTTGCAGGCTGGCGCGCAACTGGGGCAGATCTTCTGCGCGAACGTCAATAAGCTTGTCGTCCGAGGAATGCGTAGACTGCCAAACATCAATGCCACCCTGTGGTTCAATTACAACCCAGATTCTAAAGAACCACAGAAACGACAGCTGAATACCATAGTCGAAACCCGATGTCGACTGGCTGCGGAAGCGGCCGATCGTCGCGATACGGCCATATTGAAGCCGCATTGGTAACTTCATTACAATCACCTCTTTTCAAACAAAACCAACAGTAAACATGCCATAACAATGGCTGTTGGAATTATACTAAAACCCCAAAGTATATTATAGCGTTAGTTTACTGAGGCGGCGCCAGCGGCTGCTGCTTAAAATCGAAACAATCGAGCATATCGCTGGCGGCTTGGTCGCGCTTGGTGACTGGCGGCAGCCCAAAAATTGTCTCGCAAAACTTAAGGAGCGAGACATGCGAGTGCAAGGTGTGCGAGATGTGTCCTGGTTTGGCATAAGGGCTGAGCACCAGGCATGGTACACGGGGGCCGTAGCGGAACTGGCTGCCGTCGCTCCAGGCTTCGACCTGCGGCGCCTCGACGTGGTCATACCAGCCGCCCCAATCATCCCAGGTTATAAAGACGGCGGTTTTGTCCCACAGCCCGCCCTTAACAATGGCCTCGATCTGCTGCACTGTCCACTCCATACCCTTGGTGATGTTGGCGGTGGGGTGCTCGCTGAGGTCGCCAAACAGGGCTTGGATTAAACTGGCGTAAACCCACGACACACTCGGCAACGTACCGGCCGCAGCATCTTTTGCAAACTGGCCGGACGGCACAATATTGTCGGACCCGCGCAGGTTTTTGACATATTCAAAGGCGTAGCCGCCGTAATTTTTCCAGGTGAGGCTGGCTTTTTCGAGCGCTTCGGGCAGCGAGGGGATATCGAACGGTACTTTCGGCGCCTCGCGGTCTTGCTCGCTGGATTTGTGGACGTTGTCGATCAGCGGCGAGTCGGCGGCGATGAGCATCAAATGATTCGGCGTTGATGGCCCGGCGACGTCGGTAAAATAATTATCGCACAAGGCAAACTGGCGGGCGTACTGCCAGTAGGCTGGAATATCGGCTTCGTCATATTGCAGTCGCACGGCACCTTTAGCCCGGTTTAGCCAGCCCTTGTGCGTGTGGTTTGGGTCAAACTGAGGTGGATTCGGCGCTTTGACTAAATTGCCGTCGCCGTTGGCGCCGGGGAAACGGCCAAAATAGTTATCGAATGTGTGATTTTCTTTGATGATGAGTACGATATGTTCGATAGGGTAACTCATGGACGGCAGTCTACTTTTTGCGGGGTTTAACACGGCCAGCGTGATAAAATCCGAGTGCAGCGAGGATCATTAACAAACCACCAGCGACCAAAGCACACAACGAAGCCATATTGGCGACCATGGCCATCGTGTCAAAAGCATAGGCGTTTAGCAGTAGCCCGCGCAGTGTTTCACCGCGGAAAGCAGTCTGGACTTTGGCTGCCAGCGCGGTGTTGGTCGGGTCTTGCAGCGATGCGGCACTAAGTTCGGAGTAGGTCTGGCCGGCGCCGATACCTTTTAAATGGACGGCAATGTAGTGGTCGGCAAACACCTCGGCCTGGGCGCCGGTTAAAAGCTGTTGGCCGGCATATTGGTTGACCAGCGTACGGTCGGAGTCCGGCAAAGCGTTGAGGCCAGCGCTGCCTGCTGCGGGGAAATTAATCTTTTCGGCTGCCAACTGGTCGTGCACCTGCGAGTGGATAAACGTGTAAGCATAATATAACCCGCCAGAGGCCATCAGCAGCACAATTGCAATGATTAAGCCAGTTGTTGATATAAGTTTATCGAGTGTGCTGCGGTTCATATGCCCCCCTTTGAACTAAATTAACACGCTTTTATTGTAGCATAAGCGCAGTGTTGGGCCTCATTAGAGCCTGACCCTCCAAACCCCCTTGAGTGGCAATCCAAAAAATATCACCCAAGAGTTCCGCCATAGGCGGTGTCTCAAGCAGGGACGTTTTTTGGATTGACGAGGCTCAGAGGGTTGGAGGGGTAGGCTTACAACCTTGTAAAAGCCTACCGAACAGTGTATTATAATCGGAGTTAAATGGGCCAGTAGCTCAGCTGGTTAGAGCACCTGCCTCTTAAGCAGGGTGTCGAGGGTTCAAGTCCCTCCTGGCCCTCCATGAAAAGTACCTCCGCGAAGAGGTATTTTTCATGGCAGACTAATGAACTTGAACCCGCAGGGTCGGAATTGCCAGTGGCAATTCCGTAGTCCGAGCTGATCCAACTTGTCTTTTAACGGAATGGCTGCCGTGCGCGTTTTTCCGAAGGAAAAATGTTACCGCCGGCCCAAATGAAGAAGCCCCTCCTGGCCCTCCATTTTTTCGTGGCAGAAGCAGATGCACTGACCTACAAAGTCGTAATCTGCCAGTGGCAATTCACAAAATCCTTGCTGACCCAGCTTATATTGCCTGAGTATTATATTCGATCTGTAACTTAACAGCCCTGAAACTACGCCGCACTTCAATAACCCCAGGGTTACCGCTCGGAGTGATGTAAGAAGTCCCTATATGTGGAGCTTCAAAATAGACAGTAATATGAATTACCACTATTATTAATACAATATGAAAAACAAACTATCACTCCAAAAGCTTTTACTACTCTGCGGAGCCGTCGCTGGCCCTTTGTTTATCCTGACCTTGCTCATACAAGACTATACTCGAGCTGGGTACGATCCGAGACAGCAGCTGCTTAGTCTTTTGTCGCTCGGCTCGTGGGGCTGGGTCCAGATAACGAATTTCGTCCTGGCTGGCCTATTGAATGTTCTTTACGCCTTTGGGCTCTGGCGGCTATTGCATCCCGGACGAGGAGGCACATGGGGGCCGATTTTGGTTGGTGCATATGGCGTAGGCCTCGTGCTGGTTGGTATTTTTCGGACGGATCCTGCCAACGGTTTCCCCCCGGGAGTAGCCGCAGCGCCGACTACATGGCATGGCGCAATCCATGCTTTAGGTGCACTCTTTGTTTTCCTCATGCTAGCAGCTGCTTTGTTCGTATTTGTTCGGCTCTTCCTGGCCCGGAAAGAAAAAAGCTGGGCTGCTTACTGTCTCGTGAGCGCCGTATTATTTCTTACAATTTTCTTTACCGGCTTTGCTTATGCAGGACTGACTGCGCGAACCCTGCGGCTGGCGGTTCTTATTGGCTGGATGGCGCTGTCTTTGGTTGCGATAAAGCTTTTAAGCACCCAAAGCGGAGATGGCCGAGAGCTACAAGAAAAACGTTTAGAGAAATAATACAAGGTTATATTGTTTCTTACGCTATCTTTTTGTCTGATTCTTGATTTCTACATGCAGGCAATTATCCCTTCACGCCATGCAGCATCAGGCGGAGTGCAACCCGGCGTTCTGTAGAGCCCCGGCGTGTAACGTGCGGAATGGGGCGAAGGGGTAATTGCCTACATAAATATTTGACAAAATTAACACAAAATGTTAACATAAAAAATAGTGCAAGTCAAATATTTACAGACTTGCGTAGTTTGTAAGGAACAGTTTATGAAAGAAGTGTCTGCTGAGGAATTCCTCAGCGAGCTTGAAAAAAAGTACCTGCCCTCTCCGACCCCCGAGCTTGGGGCTGTCGTAAGGCGCTCGCCTGAGCCTCAAAGCTACGCCCCGGACCCGGAGAAGAAGAGCGGCTTCTTCGACAACCGGTACCCTGAGCGGTACTGGGGAGGAGTGGGAGTTCGCTAAAGTTTTTTACGGCCTGGTGTGAAGCCAGGTCGTTCACTTTTCACGATATATTCATCTTAAAAATTAAAAACTATGGCCTAGACTAAGTCTAGGCCATAAAACAAAAAATTGCTCTTACTCTGAAATCACCGTCTTTACTAACTCTGCTGCGCCTATAAGCACAGCGTCTTCACCAAGAGTAGCGGTGGCAATTCTAACGTTTGTGTAAAGGCCAAGCCTGGCAGCGTTTGCGGCAGCGTTGTCTCCCGTGATGACTATTACATCTGGACCCAGCCCAATTAGGCTGCTTAAATCAGATTCGTGGGGCGCTACCTCTAGGAGGCTGCCTCGTTGAACAATGGCGTGATCCACGAAGTTAGTGTAAAGCATCATATTGTGGCCCGCACCTGCACCAAATGTATATTCGGCGATTGCAGCTGCACGAATGCAGCTATCAGCGAACACTGCGATGCTTCTAATGTACGCTTCAGCGAACACACCCAGAAAGTCTATAGGTGAATCTTTCCACCCAAAATTCGGCTGAGAAAACTGCCGATCCAAGTTAACCCATCCTGGCATACCGACGCCGATTCCAGTTACTGACTGATCCTTTAGTAAATCGTTTAAGTGCGCTGCGAGTCTGCTAGATATGTCAGAGTCGGATAGACTCAACTCTTTTACGTTCACAACGCGTGCACAATCAACAACTCCTACCCTGCACCTGCCCCCGCCAAGATCGATACAAATTGTACCCATAGCGCCTCCTTTTCTGGACTATGAAATGGTTCCGAACCTCTTTTTGGGTATCAGAACCTTACTGGCATAGTAGTGATACTGCTCTTGGTTCCTGGGAACAAGTAATCTACCATGCCCACGATGGCTGTGTCAAAATGCCCTTCTGCGCTTCCTGTGCCGCTCGTTAGCTAAAAAGCAGCAGAACTTACTGAATCATAGCAATAAGTTTTCAATTTGGCAAAGTTTATATTCAATGTATACTCTCTGTGCGGGAAGGCGACTGTAACATACTTTTAACTTTGTTTGACTTATCAGATGCAAGCACTATACAATCTGATCATGATGTATTTTTTCGTAAAAACCCAGAACCCTCGCCCATCATTTCATCTAGATATGACCACAGATGAACGTAAAACAATGCAAGAGCACGTTGCTTATTGGTCGGCAAAAGCCGCAGTAGGTATTGCGGTTGTTTTTGGGCCGGTTATGGATCCGGCAGGCGTTTATGGCATTGGCGTTTACAAAGTAGGGGATGAGGCGGAGATGAAGGAGCTGCTACAACACGACCCCGCTAACGGCCTATTGAAATATGAAGTGCTGCCTATGGCCCAAGCAGTCGTAGGTTCTTGAGATTTGTTATCTTAAGAGATTGTTCAGCCGTCCCCTTGCTCTTTTAACTAAAGCGGCTCAGCCTAACCTAAATTTGTTTGTGATAAGAGTACTGCGCGGCATTAAAGAAGCTTTAGCAATAGTAGCGAGAGAAATGGGGGGGTGTCCATATCAGCTGGACACCCC
Organism: Candidatus Acidiferrum sp.; assembly: GCA_035576845.1. GTDB lineage: Bacteria > Patescibacteriota > Saccharimonadia > Saccharimonadales > EFPC-124 > DATLVY01. The sequence goes on from DATLVY010000043.1 coordinate 6,165, forward strand.
TTTCTTAGGGGACGTATCTGAGGAAGTAGCCCTCACGCTTTTTAAGTTCGATCCAAATCCCGAACGGTTTAAGCAGAAAGCGACATTGGGCGATTACCGTTCGCAGTCCACTTAGTGTTTCGTAAAGCGTCCCTTTGGACTTGGCTTCATCAAGAAGCCTTTCACTTGTTTCTAGATCCACGCCCTTCAAAGCGGCAAAGAGTGCTGTGTTTGAGCAGCGCATCCGGTTCTCCAACAAGCAGCGGAAAATCAAGTACTCTTTGGGATTGAGTTTTTTCTGTTCCTTTAAGCCCTGTGCGATGAGCAGAGTCAGTATGTGTTCTTGGTTGTCCAAAACTAATCTCCACTCTTCAGGTAGCCTGGCGAGAACAAAGTAGTGGAATCGTTCCATATGCCACCTCGGATATTCAAAAACTATGACTCGTGCAAAATGGACGAGCTACCTATAGTGTAACTCTTATTTTAACGCCACGCAGTAAAGTTTATCCGTATAGACCCACAGGAAGCAGAAGCGTGGGTCGGCGGGCTGGACGGAAAAGTCGCAGAGGGCGGAGGCTCGCGCCGCCGCACTCAGCTGCGCGTAACCCCAGGGGGACTGGCCTGGCATTGCACCGGCAATCCCAAGAACCACGACGTTTTTTGTAAGCACTGTGTGGCCCTTGCCTTAGCGCTAATCGGCGGCAAGTAGCTCGCTTGCGGCTAATTTTTTAAGCAGTTGTGCAACAATACCCCGTGCGGCAAACGAACCGCGTTGCCACCTGCTGCAGCTACCGAAATGGTATCGCCAACCGCAAGTTCTGTGTTAGAAAATTGACATTGCACCGAATAGCTATGATCTGTTTTGAATGTTGCGGTCGTCACGCCACTCTGCTGCACGGCAGTTACTTGACCCGTAAATAAAAAGGCGCTGTTAGCGTACTGGCTATAAAATGCATCATGCTCCATCGCATCCGCAAGCTGCGTTGGTGTGACTCTTTCAATCCCAATGCCTTGGCGAGCTTGCAAAACCCCAAACCAGTACGAAGCCCCATTCGCCAGCAACAGTGCGATGGCGATACCTGCTAAAAATAGTTTCATATTGCGACTCATATTCATTCCCTTTCCATTAGTTAAATGTTCTTTCAAGGCGCTGCTTGGCAAATCCCAGAGCGTCCTCGTCCAGATTAAAAACTTGCCAAGGCTGCTAGGCTCAGCTTCCAGCATATCGTCAAAGGTCTGCACCATGGGCTGCCCGTATTTTTGCCGGTAAGATGCCGGATAAATACCCACAAGCTTGGCGTAGAACTCCGAAGGGCGTGTATTAAACGCACGTCTCATAACTGATCTCCAGTACTTGACGCTGCCTGGCCAATCGAAGGCTATTTTCGTAGTACTCAAGTTCTGAACCTAAGGCTTTTTTGCCTTTATCGGTTAGGTGGTAGTAGCGGCGACGTGGGTCTTCGCCGTTGGGCACTTCTGCAACTAGCCCTTGCTCATTCAATTGCTTGATGCTTGTGTATAGGGCGCCCGGGCTCAATTTTAGTTTGCCATTGCTGTCGTTTGCCACTTGCTTGATAATCTCGTAGCCATGTCGATCCCTGAGGCTTAAAGCCAGCAATATGCTAAACGCCACCTGGGGTAACTGGTTATATTGTCGTTTCATGTCCTCATATTATATCTAAGTTAGTAATATGTCAAATGTAGATATACTGACCGGTAACCAAATTAGAGGGACAATCTGACCTACCCAGAGCAATGCTCTGGCCGACTCTGACACGCACCATACTTGCGTTGGAGCTAAAAAAGTACAAGAACACAGGCGAAATCTCAAGTTGGCTATATAATGGAACACATGAAAAAACACTCACAAACGAAGCCGGTTGTCCCCGTAATTTACCGCTTACAGCGTTACTTCTTGGCTGCAAGTATTGTTTTAGGTATGGCAGCCACCTTGCTGATGGTGCTTACTAACCCCGGTTACTACAATACGCAAACCGGAGAAGCCGGACTATTAGCCGGCTATACGCACGCCAGTACTTTGATGGTGCAGCTGTATTTGTTTTCCTCCATCCTCACCTTTTACTTACTCCCGATAGGTTTGTTAGCGATGGCCTGGCTAGCAATGCGCCGTGCCCCTTGGCTGTCCAGTATCGGCAGTTTTCTGGTGCTGCTTGGTATGCTGCCCTTGCCAGCCATTGGCGTGGCTATCCAGGCGTTATCTTACGATGTTGTGCGAGCGGGGAGCGACCCGGCCTTGGTAGCGATGGTTCAGCACTTCAATGCCGACGGTGTTATGAGCTTTTATAATACCGTGGATGTCCCCGGCATTGTCTTTGGCCCCATGTTTATCGGGATTGCCCTCTGGCGGTCGCGAGCTGTGCCGGTCTGGTCTGCGGTAACGGTGACCATCAGCCGCTTGGTGGTTTTTCTTTTTCCGCTTTTTGCGTCTTTACCTGGCGTTTACCTTCAGTCGCTCAGCTGTAGCCTTTTGCTCATCGGGAGCTTGCCTGCGGCTTTTGCTCTTTTAAAGCTTCCATATTACGAGAACCAAAAGGTTGCGGATATATGAATCCAATCGACAACTATCTGGCAAAGCTGCCGAGCGACCAAAAGGCCGCGCTGGAGCAGGTTCGCGCGGTAGTCGCACAAACCGTTCCGGATGCCGAGGAAGTCATCAGCTACGGTATGCCCGGCTTCAAATACAAAGGCAGTTACCTTGTTGGCTTTGCGGCGTTTAAAGATCATTTGAGTTTATTTCCGACCTCGCATCCGGTCGAGGAGCTTCAGTCAAAATTAGTTGATTTTAAGCTGTCGAAAGGCACGATCCAGTTTACGCCAGAAAAACCCATCCCTGAACCTATAATTAGGCAACTGTTGGCAATCCGCCTGCGCGACATCGTATAGTCTATTGTCCACTTGCTATCCGTACGATTGCGGCAGAAGGAATAGACGAAGTAGTTTTAGTTTATCGCAGCCGGTTTGTATGGCGAGCGACAGCAGCATTTTTTGAGGCGCAGTTTGGTATGATAAGTAGGTGGGACCAGTAATTAAAGTTAAGAACTTATCGGTGACGCTTGGCGGCAAGGTCGAGGCGCTCAGAGATGTTAGTGTTGAGCTGTCGGCTGGCAAAATTGTAGGAATTATTGGGCCATCAGGGGCGGGCAAGACGACGCTGATCCGCTGTTTGGTGGGCCGGCTGCGCATGACGAGTGGCAGTATTACGATTTTTGGGCAAGAAGTTGGTTCGCCTGCTTTGCGCCGCCAAGTCAGCTATATGACCCAGGAACTTTCGGTGTACCCGGATCTGAGCGTGCAAGAAAACTTAACCTATTTTGCCAGCATGCGCGGGCAGTCAAAAAAGCAGGCGAGGGCAGCAGTGGCCGACGCGCTGGACGCAGTGGAACTGGCCGACAAGGCGCACAGCCTGGTTGCGGATTTATCGGGCGGGCAAAAACAGCGGGTATCTCTCGCGGTGGCCTTGCTTGGTTCGCCGAAACTGCTGGCGCTTGATGAGCCGACGGTCGGACTCGACCCGGTGCTGCGCGAAAAGTTATGGACGTTGTTTGCCCGGCTGGCGCGGCAGGGTGTGAGCTTGGTGGTGTCGAGCCACTCGATGTTAGAGGCCGAACGCTGCGAAGATTTGGTGTTGATCCGCGATGGTGAAATTATCGCTCACGAAACGCCCGCGGCTTTGTTGAAAAAAACCGGCACTACTAGCCTGGAGCAAAGCTTTTTAAAGCTAGTCGGAGGCAGCCATGAGCCCGCGTAAAACGTTCGCAACTACCAAACGCGTGCTGACCCAGCTGCGGCATGACCCGCGCACGCTGGCATTGCTGTTTTTGGTGCCGCCGCTTTTGATGACGCTGCTGAAATATGTTTTTGATGGCAAGGCGCAGCTGTTCGATGCTATTGCGCCTATGCTGCTGGGTATTTTCCCGCTCACTATGATGTTTTTGATTACCTCCATTGCCACCCTGCGCGAGCGCTCTAGCGGCACGCTTGATAGGCTGATGACCATGCCGATTGCCAAATTGGATTTTATTTTGGGCTACGCCATAGCTTTTTCGCTGGTCGCCTTGGTTCAGGCGCTGATAACAGGGACGGTTATGCTGGAAGTTCTGCAAGTCACCGTCGCTGGCGGGGCCTTGCCGACACTACTTGGCGCTGTGCTGGCCGCCTTGCTTGGTACCAGCCTCGGCCTGTTTGCCAGCGCCTTCGCCCGCAGCGAATTCCAAGCGGTACAGTTTATGCCAGCCTTTTTATTCCCGCAGTTTTTGACCTGCGGGCTGCTGGTTGCCCGCGACCAAATGGCCACGCCGCTGCAGTGGTTTGCCAACATTATGCCGCTATCGTATAGTGTTGACGCTATGAAGCAAGTAACATCTCATGCCGACTGGAGCAGTGACTTGACGCACGATTTTATCGTCGTCGTTGCGTTTGCGGCTGGGGCGCTGATACTAGCAGCTACAACTATACGGCGTCGGCTTTAGGCTAGTATCCCTTGTTTGTAAGTGGCCCAAGTGTGCCGATAAAGTGCCCGACAGCACACCTGAAGAACACCAAAAACTACCCAGTGGTACGATTGGCCGGAGCTGTTGCAGGCATTGACGGCCAGTAACTTCCCTTCTAAGACCGATCTGCTGCCGGTTTTGCGATTGTGCTACGGCGTGCTTAGCTCGCTTGAGCGGAAAACATTTGAACCATAGCCCCGGCCTGATACACTAAAAAGACACATGGCACATCCCGCTCACTTTTATTCAGTGCATCATTTGCTGGACGGCAAACGCTCCCGCAAGACGGTTGATTCGATGGCATATATTATTGGCGTTGGGGGCAATATTGCTGTTATCCCGCAAATTATCAAGGCCTGGCAAAGCAACGCGCCGGGGCTGGCAATCTTAACCTGGCTTTTGTTTGTCGGAGTTGGCCTTATCTGGTTGGTTTACGCGCTGCAGCACCGGCAAAAGCCGCTTATTGTTGCGCAAACCGTGGGCATTACCTGCAATTTGGCGGTAGTGCTTGGCTGGGTTTTTAACAATATGCTGCGTTAAGCCACTAAGTTCAGGACAAATAAAGTTAACAAAAAATGACGCAGGGGCGGCTCCCGCGTCATTGTTAGGCAGTTTGAGCGACTATCCGAACTGGGTAGCCGAATGGTGGATTTTCGGCCAGGCCAGCTTGTTCAAATGCGTGTCGATTTGTAATCAGGCACGGCATGTTCCTGAAGCAATCCACCGACACCGCAGGTCCACCAGGAACTTGGCCCCCACAATGGTAGAGCTGCCCTCTCAGTTTCTGTTGCCGCAGTGCAGCGGCTAGATTCAAGTAGTTTGCCGATTCCGAGATGCGGATGGCGACAACTGTTGTCTTGCCCAGCTTGGTAATCGGGAGATCTGACTTGTTGGCGGGAAAGGCGAACGGTGGTTGCGGGGGCTGGAGCTGTAACTCGATGAAGGCCCTCTGGAACAGGTTGTTCATCTGCTCGGCAGCTGCTTCTGAAGGGCAAATTGTGAGCGTCGTTATTCCGGTCGGCTCCCACTGGCGATTTTTCATCTGGACAGCCAAGTGCATATCCATAATTCCCGTCAGTGCCGGTGGTATCGGCTGGAGAAACGGCCCATCATGGGCTATCTCGAGTTTTTGCAGCACCTTGTCGTAGTCAGATTGTTGGTAGTCTGAGACAAAAACTATTGCAATTTTTGCCACTGAATTTCTTCCTTTCGTGTGCAGCCGCCATACACAAAGCTTTAGACAAAACGAAAAGTAACCTTATTATTTTAAAATAAAGTAGTGTAAGTTACAAGGGTTATATGGCCGTGCGGTTATAAACTAGGAGATGTTGTAATTTTAACTTTGAGCTAGCAACCTCCACGCACCAGAAAAAAGACATGAAAATATCACACCTTGTTTTATGGGTACAAGACAACACGCTGTCGGCCAAGTTTTACAAAAAGCTGGGTTTTAGCATTACGCATTCTGATGACCAAACATCCACGGTCAGGCTTGATGGTTTCGAAATTGTGCTGGTAACGATGCGCGACGACGAAGAATTTGTGCGCGACTCGCTGGCTGGGAGCAAAGGCCGCGGCATGTATGTATACGTTGCGGTTGAGGATGTTGATAAGCAGTATGACAAACTGGTTACGGTTGGTATCCGGCCACGCACCAAACCGCGCGACTGGCCATGGGGCAACCGCGAGTTTATTGTCAAAGATCCGGATGGCTATAAACTGTGTTTTTGGCATGCAACCCGCTAGGCTAGCAGTCGCCAAAACGGTTTTGCTATAATAACAACAATGACAGCCCGGACTCACGACCTAGCGGCGATCACTGCGCTTGGCGCGGTGGTGTTTTTTGTGACGCCGTTGCGGACAATGACGCTGGCAACAGCCCTTGTTGCCATTTTAGCCAACCAGCTTGGTGGGATTGCGCCGGACATCGACCAGCCGACGGCACCGTTTTGGCGCAACTTGCCCGTCGGCGGGATTATCGGGCGGATTATCGATAAAATGCTGGGCGGCCACCGGTTTTTGACCCACTCGCTGCTGGGCATGGCGATGTTTGGCGGGCTCAGTTATCTGCTGCTGCAGGCTTTGCATCCGATTATTCCATCGGTTGACGCAATGTATGTTTGGTGGGCATTTATGATCGGCATGCTCAGCCACCTAGTTGCCGACACGTTTACTAAAGAGGGCGTGCCGTGGCTGCTGCCGCTCCCGATTAAGTTTGGCTTCCCTCCCATAAAAGAACTGCGCGTGACCGCGGGCAAAGGTGTTGAGTCGTTTATTATTTTTCCGGGCTTGTTGCTGCTGGACATCTGGTTTTGTGCCAGCCATTATACTTTTTTGCTGGCGCTGCTGCACCGGCACGTTGTTTAAAGAAATACCCCGGTTTCCCGGGGTATTTCTCGGTTAAGTTGTTATGTTATTTGCCGTTATGTTGTTCGGCATCGTGGCCGCACATGCATGGGCCGTCGCCCTTGTTCATGTAGCCTTCGCACTCGCATTGTTCCACCGAGCAGGCCATGTTTTTGCCGGCGTGCTCCTCTTTAGTGTGGCCGCACATGCATTTGCCGGTACCATTGTCGGTATAAGTGGTGCATGAGCATTCTTTGTTGGAGCATTCTGCCGCTTTGCCGGTGTGCTTGGCTTCGTTATGGCCGCACATGCACATATTGCCCTGTTTTTGTTGATAGGCCGTGCACGAGCAACCAGCTACCGAACAAGCAGTCGCATCTTGCGGCTTTGTTGCACTGTCCTGCGTTTCGTCCATTGGTTCCATCTTGTTTTCATCCATTTAATAACCCTCCTATTTCCATTGTTGCTGGCTTTGGGGTGGGCGTCAAGCATATAAAAACCAGACTCTCACAACCTCGAGGGGCATCCCAGAAGTTCAGCCCGAAAGGCGGCTGTCTCAAGCAGAGAAAGCTTTAGGATGACGAGGCTCAAGGTTTTGAGGCCAGGCTATAAAAGCAAACCAAAACACCCCAAATAAGGGGTGTTTTGACGTGTAGCCTGCCGACGTTTAGGCGTTAGGATGCGATAGCTTCGCGTGCGTGCAAGTAGCGCATGCACCACTACCTGCGCCATCGTCAACGTAACCAGTGCACCCGCTGCACTCAGTACATGCGCTCGCCTGGTCTCCAGCTGGTGGTGGTGTTTGGTCCGTTGGCTGTTGGCCTGGGTCGCTCATTGGTTGATCATCCATACGATTCTCCTTTTTATGTCTTTATTGTTAGCGCTTATGCTTTTTAAGTCAAGCTAAACAGCTTACCAGCTGGGTTTAAGCTGTGATTCTGGCCAAACGTAGGCAATAAGATGCTGGCCTTTCGCGCTCAGACTCAGCCATGCTTCGCGGTGCATATCTTTCGTAATATTTACCAACCCTTTGTGCTGCAAAGCCTGAACAATATGTGCTAACCGCTTGCGATCAAAGCCAAGCAGCTCGGCCAGATTGCTAAAATCCTGCAAGCCGTCCTCGTAAATTTGCTGGAGTACCAGTGCATAATCTGCCGGAAGTTTTACTAAACGCATAACCCTCCTTTTACCCCGCGCCGATGCCTTATGCGGAGTATTTGTAGCATAGCAGGCGAGTCTTAGAAAATGCTTATGACGCACCATGTCCTCGCCAGCCCAAGCGCACATAAAACAGTTGCTAAACAATAAGCTTTGGCTAGATACCGCTGTAACCGGGGAAGAAATCGGTAACGATTTGCTCTTTCGGCACTCCCTGGGCGGGCAGGCCACCAGCCAAGCCTTCGACCATAGGTTCGGGGCCAGAGAGATAAAACAATTTGTCGCCGATATCGCCGATGAGCTGCACAATCCGGGCGCTGTCGAGCCGGCCGGTTTCGCCGGCCCAACCTTCGGGAGGATTGGTAACGACAGGGATAAACTCCAGGCCGTATTCTACAAACAGGTGCTCAAAAGCCAGCTCGGCAAAGTCGGTAACGGCGTAAATGAGTTGGATGTCGCGGTGCTCGCGGACATCGGTGAGCCATTTGACCATGCTGCGGATGGGCGTGATGCCGATGCCGCCCGCTACAAATACCAGCGGCCTTGATTCGTCGGCTGGCAGGGTAAACTCGCCGTCGGGCTCGGCCATGGTGAGCTCGGTGCCGGATCGCAGTTGGCGCAGCGCCTGTTTAAAAGTGCTGCTACGCTCGGCAAACTTGGTGGTAATGCTAAGCTTGTCTTCGGTTGGCGAGGACGATAGGGTAAAATAATGCTCTGTGCCGCGTTCGTCGGCGTTATCGTGCGGAATACGAAGCTGCGTAAACTGGCCAGCAACATACTGTACTGGTGCTAGCGGCCGGAACCAGAAGGTTTGAATATGTTGCGCCGCGGGCTCGGTATGGTCAAAAATAACTTGCATAACCTTATTATACTAAATGCTGCAGAGTTGTGCAGCGTCTGTAAATGCGGCCTATGCCTACATGAATGCGCCGATAATCAGGCCCATCACTACAAGGGTAACCAAACGATTGCCGGCGTTGATATACATCACCAGCCGATTGCGCGGCTCAAAAATGCCGTGTGCCAAATGGTAGTCAGGCCAAAACCCAGCCAGACCCAAAAGGCAGTCACTGTGCCAACGATAAGCGGGTCGCCGCCAAAATAATCGCGGGCAAATAGAATAAAATGCGCCAGGATATAAGCAGTTAGGAGCGACACGCCAATCAAGACAACCATGCTAGTCAGCATCCGCTTTTTCATGTCTTTGTCTTTTAGGCCGATGGCCTTTTCCCATTCGCGGCCAAAGAGCATCGGGCTGTACCAGACCGTGCCGATAATCATAGCCGACAAAGCTGCCAGCAAAACCCCCCAGAGCGATACGTATGCGAACATAGTTAATTCTCCTTATGCTCTTTACTATAACATAGCTTAGTGTAAGCACTTTAAGTTTTGGCTTACTCTTGCCAGTATTGATATTTATGGTAGGACATGAAAGGTTGGAATTTTGAGCTTTAGAAACGAGGTTCACTTATGGTTGATATCACTGTGGCTGCGGCCGAGAGCTTAATACGGTCAATTGTGAAGAATGAAACGTTCTGCCAGCAGCTAGAAGCTTTGCTTTGCCAGGGGACAGTTACGGCGATGCCCGACGTAAAGCCTGAGGAAATCAGATTCTTCTACCAGTCGTGGCTACGGGCAACGAATGCTCCAGAGCTGATGATTACAGGAATCGCAACACGTTCCCCCGAGCGGGTCAGTACGGCCGAGTGGCAGGCTCAACTCATCGCGTCTTTGCGGGTATGTGTTTGGCCTAAGCACAGGCTTATAAGCCCTAGTGTCCGAGTGGGATTTATTACCGTCTTACTAGGCCAGTCCGATGTTTCAACGAGTCAGTCTGACTGCTAAAACTAACTGCGAGCGTACGGCATTAGTCGCGTGTATCCCAACTACGCTCGCATTCAAAATTTATTATTCTCTGGCTTGTTCTAGGGTTTTGCGACGTGAAATCCAGACAATCCATCGCCACTGATTTGCCCGGCTGTCTCTGAAGCAAAAGTATACAGCGGCATGTCTTTGTATGTGAACTGTGTATCGCCATTGCTGTTGGACATAACGCCAACATTGGTAGGCATGGCGCTCGGCCTGCTTGTTGCCGTATAGGGCGGCCACGTGCTGCTGCAGCTGCCAGTACAATTGCTAACCCCAGCGCTGTCGCCGCTGTAAGTGTAAAGCGTGCTGCCGTCGGAGGTGGCGAGATACTGTCCAATAGTCGGGTCGGTTAGTGTTTGGACGACGTCTGTGCTGGTGTGGGCAGTGGGTGTTGGCGGCGTCGTTTGGCCGGTGGCGGGGGGAATCTGAGTATCGCTTGTGCCCGTGTTGGTCTGGGTCGATGTGTGTGGGGTTGTTGCCTTCCACTTGTATAATGCATAACCTCCAACGCCCAGCACAACAATTGCGATTATAATGACAATGATCCATATTTTTTTACTTTGCATAAGTGGTCCTTTGTTAGTCGTCCTTATTAGTATAACGCATTGGTGAAACTGGGGGAGCCTTGCCGGGCGGTGAGGGGATACCGTATACTCCTGTTGTAGTACCAATGAAATAACTGTTGGGGGGGCTGTGTACACAATTAAAGATTTCCTTAATACGAAAAGTGCTGGTGGGCCGAGTTTTAGCGCGAGCGGTGACATGCTAGCTTATATAAGCAACCTGACGGGAACGTTTCAGGCTTTTTGCAAGCCAACCAAGGGCGGCGACGCGACGCAGTTAACCGATTTTGAAGATTCCTTGAGATTCGCGGTGTTTTCGCCGACTGATGACGACCTGCTGATTTTCGGCCGCGACGAAGGCGGTAACGAAAAAACACAGTTTTACCTGTTGCAGCTCAGCACCAAACAAATTACCAGCCTGACCAACCTACCGGACGTTATTCACCACTGGGGCGGTTGGTCGCGCGATGGCAAATACATTGACTTTACTTCGACCGAACGCAACGGCACGGATTTTGACGTGTACACGCTCAATCTCGAGACGATGGAAAAAACCTGCGTGCTTGCCCAGGGTGGCTGGCACGGGAGTCTGGGTTTCTCGCCGGAGGGAACCATGTTGGTGGTGTCGAGGGCGGAATCTAACGTTAACCATGACCTATTTTTAATCGACCTGAGCAACCCCAAAGACTGCCAGCACCTCACGCCACACCAAGGCCATGCGACTTACGGTGCGGTGCGCTGGCTGCCCGACGAAAGCGGCTTTTACCTGATCAGTAACCAAGACACCGACCTCGAAGAGGTGCGTTTTTACGATATCAAACAGCGCAGTTTTCGCCCGG